>NZ_JBSGBF010000006.1:0-162275 GCF_053601115.1 Streptomyces sp. NPDC004788 | reverse complement strand
GGGCTTCCGTCCGGGGCCGCGGATGAGGTTGGCCCGGGGCGTACGGGTCAGGCGCCGGCGCCCGGGGTGCCGTCCGGGCGGGCCGCCGCCGGCACGTTGGCCGCGTCCTGCGTGCCGACGTCCTTGAGCATGCAGGTCAGCCGCGCCGAGCAGACCCGCTTGCCCTGCTCGTCGGTGATCACGATGTCGTACGTGGCCGTGGACCGGCCCCGGTGCACCGGCGTCGCCACGCCCGTCACCAGACCGTTGCGCACCCCGCGGTGGTGCGTGCAGTTCAGGTCCACGCCCACCGCGATCTTGGTGACGCCGGCGTGCAGCATCGAGCCGACCGATCCCAGCGTCTCGGCGAGCACCGCCGAGGCGCCGCCGTGCAGCAGCCCGTACGGCTGGGTGTTGCCCTCCACCGGCATCGTCCCGACCACGCGGTCGGCCGACGCCTCCAGGATCTGCACACCCATCCGGTTGCCCAGGTGTCCGGCCGAGAAGAGCGCCGGCAGGTCCACGCCGAGCGACGCGTACTCGTCGATGACCCCCTGCGGGAACTTCACGTTGTGCTGCTCACCCATGGTCCGGCTCCGTTCGTCCTCGTACGGCTCGCTGTACAGCCCGATCTTCCTGAGCAAACGCTTAGGAGGATGCGGATTCTTCCAGACGCACGATCACGGACTTGCTGGCGGGGGTGTTGCTGATGTCGGCGGTCGACTCCAGCGGCACCAGCACGTTCGTCTCCGGGTAGTACGCCGCCGCGCAGCCCCGGGCCGTCGGGTAGTGCACCACCCGGAAGCCGGGCGCCCGGCGCTCGCTGCCGTCGGTCCACTCGCTCACCAGATCCGCGTACGAGCCGTCCGCGAAGCCCAGCGCCGCCGCGTCCTCGGGGTGGATCATGACCACCCGGCGGCCGTTCGTGATGCCCCGGTAGCGGTCGTCCAGACCGTAGATCGTGGTGTTGTACTGGTCGTGCGAGCGCAGCGTCTGCAGCAGCAGCCGGCCCTCCGGGACCTTCGGGTACTCGACCGGCGCCGCCGTGAAGTTCGCCTTGCCGGTGGCCGTCGGGAAGCGGCGCTCGTCGCGCGGGGCGTGCGGCAGCGCGAAGCCGCCCGGGTTCGCCTTCAGACGCGCGTTGAAGTCCTCGAAGCCGGGGATCACCCGCGCGATGCGGTCGCGGATCACCGCGTAGTCCGCCTCGAACGCCTCCCACGGCGTCGCCGAGGCCGTGCCGAGCACCGCCCGCGCCATCCGCGCCACGATCGCCGGCTCGGACAGCAGCTGCGGGCTCGCCGGCGGCAGGTTGCCGCGCGAGGCGTGCACCAGGCCCATCGAGTCCTCGACCGTCACGACCTGCCTGCCCGACTTCTGCACGTCCTTGTCCGTGCGGCCCAGCGTCGGCAGGATCAGCGCGCGCGTGCCCGTGACCGCGTGCGAGCGGTTCAGCTTCGTCGACACGTGCACCGTCAGGCGCGCGTTGCGCATCGCCGCCTCGGTGACCTCCGTGTCCGGGGTCGCGCCGACGAAGTTGCCGCCCATCGCGAAGAACACCTTCGCCTCGCCGTCCCGCAGCGCCTCGATCGAGCGCACCACGTCGAAGCCGTGGTGGCGCGGCGAGACGATCCCGAACTCCTTGTCCAGGGCGTCCAGGAAGGCCGCCGACGGCCGCTCGAAGATCCCCATCGTGCGGTCGCCCTGCACGTTGGAGTGACCGCGCACCGGGCACACCCCGGCGCCCGGCCGGCCGATGTTGCCGCGCAGCAGCAGGAAGTTGACCACCTCGCGGATGGTCGGCACCGAGTGCTTGTGCTGGGTCAGGCCCATCGCCCAGCAGACGATCGTCCGCTCGGAGGCGAGCACCATCTCCAGGGCCCGCTCGATCTCCGCCCGGGACAGACCGGTCGCGGCGAGCGTCTCGTCCCAGTCGGCCTCCTTGGCGGCCGCCGCGAACTCCTCGTACCCGTGGGTGTGCGCGGCGACGAACTCCTCGTCCACGGCGCCCGGGGTCTCCAGGACCAGCTTGTTGAGCAGCCGGAACAGCGCCTGGTCGCCGCCGATGCGGATCTGCAGGAAGAGGTCGGTGAGCGCGGCGCCCCTGAGCATGCCCTGCGGCGTCTGCGGGTTCTTGAACCGCTCCAGACCCGCCTCCGGCAGCGGGTTCACCGAGATGATCCGCGCGCCCGCGGCCTTCGCCTTCTCCAGGGCCGACAGCATCCGCGGATGGTTCGTGCCCGGGTTCTGTCCGGCGACGACGATCAGGTCCGCCCGGTGCAGGTCCTCCAGGGAGACGCTGCCCTTGCCGATGCCGATCGTCTCGTTCAGCGCCGAGCCCGACGACTCGTGGCACATGTTGGAGCAGTCCGGCAGGTTGTTCGTACCGAACTCGCGGGCGAAGAGCTGCAGCAGGAACGCGGCCTCGTTGCTGGTCCGGCCCGAGGTGTAGAACAGCGCCTCGTCGGGGGAGCCGAGCGCGGTCAGCTCCTCCGCGATGATCGCGAACGCCCGCTCCCAGGAGACCGCCTCGTAGCGGTCGGCGCCCTCGGGGAGGTACATCGGCTCGGTGATCCGGCCCTGCTGCCCCAGCCAGTACCCACTGCGGGTCGCCAGGTCCGCCACCGGGTGCGCGGCGAAGAACTCCGGCGTCACCCGGCGCAGCGTCGCCTCCTCGGCGACGGCCTTCGCCCCGTTCTCGCAGAACTCGGCCACATGCCGCTTGTCCTCCTCGGGCCAGGCACAGCCGGGACAGTCGAAGCCGTCCTTCTGGTTGACCTTGAGCAGGGTCTGCGCCGTGCGCCGCACACCCATCTGCGCCTGGGCGATCCTCAGTGTGTGCGCGACGGCGGGCAGGCCGGCGGCGGCGTGCTGCGGCGCCTCGACCCGCGGTGCGTCCTGGACCGGGTCGCCGACGGGCGGCTTGCTGACCATCACGCTCTCCCTTGAGCGGAACCTGTGTCGTACGACTCCGATCCTGTCACGCGCCACCGACAACGGACCACGTGCGGTCCCCGGCCTCGTGCGGCCGGAGGGTGGACGGGAATGTCAGTGGCGCGTGGCAGGATCGTTCCGTGGCCGAGACAGCAGCGAAGAAGACCGATATGACCGAAGAGAACCGTCCGCGCCTGCTCCTCATGGACGGGCACTCCCTGGCGTACCGGGCGTTCTTCGCACTGCCCGCGGAGAACTTCACCACCGCGACCGGGCAGCCGACGAACGCGATCTACGGATTCGCGTCGATGCTGGCGAACACGCTCCGCGACGAGGCGCCCACGCACTTCGCCGTCGCGTTCGACGTGTCCCGCAAGACCTGGCGCTCCGAGGAGTTCCCCGAGTACAAGGCGACCCGCTCCAAGACCCCCGACGAGTTCAAGGGCCAGGTCGAGCTCATCGGCGAGCTGCTCGACGCCATGAACGCCCCGCGCTTCGCCGTCGACGGCTTCGAGGCGGACGACGTCATCGCCACCCTCGCCACCCAGGCCGAGGCCGAGGGCTTCGACGTCCTGATCGTCACCGGCGACCGCGACTCCTTCCAGCTGGTCACCGACCGCACCACCGTGCTCTACCCCACCAAGGGCGTCTCCGAGCTGACCCGCTTCACCCCGGAGAAGGTCCAGGAGAAGTACGGGCTCTCGCCCTCGCAGTACCCCGACTTCGCGGCCCTGCGCGGCGACCCGTCGGACAACCTGCCCGGCATCCCCGGCGTCGGCGAGAAGACCGCCGCGAAGTGGATCAACCAGTTCGGCTCCTTCGCCGAGCTGGTGGAGCGCGCCGAGGAAGTCAAGGGCAAGGCAGGCCAGAACCTCCGTGACCATCTGGAGTCGGTGAAGCTCAACCGCCGCCTCACCGAGATGGTCCGCGACGTCGAGCTGCCCAAGGCCGTCCCGGACCTCGCCCGCGAGCCGTACGACCGCAAGGCCCTCGCCCTCCTCCTCGACACCCTGGAGATCCGCAACCCCTCGCTGCGCGAGCGCCTCCTCGCCGTCGACCCCGGCGCCGCCGAGGAGACCGCCCCCGCACCGGCCCCCGGCGTCGCGCTCGACTACACCGTCCTCTGCTCCGGCGAGCTCGCCGGCTGGCTCGCCGAGCACGCCGGGCAGCCCCTCGGCATCGCCACCGTCGACAGCTGGGCGCTCGGCACCGGCAACGTCACCGAGGTCGCCCTCGCCTCGGGCGAGGGAGCGGCCGCCTGGTTCGACCCGAGCGAGCTCGACGAGGCCGACGAGCAGGCGTGGGCCGCCTGGATCGCCGACCCCGAGCGCCCCAAGGTGATGCACAACGCCAAGGGCGCCATGCGGGTCTTCCCCGAGCACGGCTGGAGCGTCGCAGGCGTCACCATGGACACCGCGCTCGCCGCCTACCTGGTCAAGCCCGGCCGCCGCTCCTTCGCCCTCGACGCGCTCTCCCTGGAGTACCTGGGCCGCGAGCTCGCCCCCGCCGCGCCCGCCGACGGCCAGCTCGCCTTCGGCGCCGACGACACCGCCGAGGCCGAGGCCCTGATGAGTCAGGCCAGGGCCGTCCTCGACCTCGGCACCGCCTTCGACGAGAAGCTCGCCGAGGTCGGCGCCAAGGAGCTGCTCCACGACGTCGAGCTGCCCACCTCCGTTCTCCTCGCCCGCCTGGAGCGGCACGGCATCGCCGCCGACCGCGACCACCTGGAGGCCCTGGAGCAGCAGTTCGCCGGCGCCGTGCAGCAGGCCGTCAAGGAGGCCCACGCCTCCGTCGGCCACGAGTTCAACCTGGGCTCGCCCAAGCAGCTCCAGGAGGTCTTCTTCGGCGAGCTCAACCTGCCCAAGACCAAGAAGACCAAGACCGGCTACACCACGGACGCCGACGCTCTCGCCTGGCTCGCCGGCCAGACCGAGCACGAGCTCCCGGTCATCATGCTCCGCCACCGCGAGCAGGCCCGGCTCCGCTCCACCGTCGAGGGCCTGATCAAGACCGTCGCCGCCGACGGCCGCATCCACACCACCTTCAGCCAGACCGTCGCCGCCACCGGCCGCCTCTCCTCCACCGACCCGAACCTGCAGAACGTGCCGGTACGGACGGACGAGGGCCGCGCGATCCGGCACGGCTTCGTCGTCGGCGAGGGCTTCGAGGCCCTCATGACCGCGGACTACAGCCAGATCGAGCTGCGCGTCATGGCCCACCTCTCCGAGGACGAGGGCCTCATCGAGGCCTTCACCTCCGGCGAGGACCTGCACACCACCGTCGCCTCCCAGGTCTTCGGCGTCGAGCGGAGCGCCGTCGACGCCGAGATGCGCCGCAAGATCAAGGCCATGTCGTACGGCCTCGCGTACGGGCTCTCCGCCTTCGGCCTCTCCCAGCAGCTCGGCATCGACCCCGCCGAGGCGCGCGGCCTGATGGACACCTACTTCGAGCGCTTCGGCGGCGTCCGCGACTACCTGCGCCGCGTCGTCGACGAGGCCCGGGCCACCGGCTACACCGAGACCATGCTCGGCCGCCGCCGCTACCTGCCCGACCTCAACAGCGACAACCGCCAGCGTCGCGAGGCCGCCGAGCGCATGGCCCTCAACGCCCCCATCCAGGGCACCGCCGCCGACATCGTCAAGGTCGCCATGCTCAACGTCGACCGCGCCCTCACCACCGCCGGCCTCGCCTCCCGCATGCTCCTCCAGGTCCACGACGAAATCGTCCTGGAACTGGCCCCGGGCGAGCGCGACCAGGTCGAGGCCCTGGTCCGCGAACAGATGGCGAACGCGGTGCAGTTGCGCGCACCGCTGGACGTCTCGGTAGGCGTAGGCAGGGACTGGGACTCGGCGGCGCACTGAGCGCAGGGGGAGCGGGGCGTCGCCCAGGTGGGCGGCCCCGCTCTACCCAGCCCGCGGGGGCTGCGCCGCGCTGGGAGGTGCCCACCTCCGGCCCCCCCGTGTGGGCAATCGTCCCGCTGGGGCGGGACGGGTGGGCACACGGGGACGGCGCCCTTGCGGGCGCGTTCCGCTGCTGCGCCTGCGTCCACCACGAGGGCGCTGCGCCCTCAAGCGGCGTGGGCTGCCGGGGCGTGGCGCGTCACGAGACGGGGGAGAGCGGCATCACCCGGCCGGGGTGTCAGCGCGACCCCGGACGGGAGGGCTCCGGCGCACTCTCCGCCGCGGGGCCTCCGTGACGGCCCGCCGCCCCCGACCGCGCCCGCAACGCCCCGACCCGCACCCCCGCCCCGTACACCACCACCCCGACGAACAGCCCCGCCCCCGCCCCGAAGCAAAGCGTCGGAATGATGTCGAGCGGCGTCTCGATCCGCCCCCAGTACGCGTACCACCGCACCACCCGGTGCACCGCCCCCGCCACCCCGCACGCCCCGATCACCGCCACCGCGAGCAGCAGCCCGCGCCGTCCCGGCACCGGCACCCCCGCCGGCAGCGCCGTCTCCGCGGGCACGGCGCGCAGCGCCCGTACGGTGAACCAGGCCAGCGCGACGAGGGCCAGCGCCGAACTCCCGTACTGCGTGTACAGATAGAGGGGGAAGCCCGCCACCACCTCGCCGAGCACCGGGATCAGCCGGGTGCCCCACCGGTCGAAGTGGGTGAACGCGTCCCACACCACATGGGTGGTCGCGCCGATCACCGCCGAGACGACGAACCAGCCGGCCAGCGCCGCCGGCGGCCGCTCCCGCCACGGCCGGCCGCGGACCGCCTCGTACACCCGCCCTCGCAGCCCCCGCGGCAGAAGCCCCACCAGCGGCTCACGCACCATCAGCCACAGCGCGACCAACAGCGCGGTGATGAGCACGTCGACGGTGACGACGCCGAGCAACGAGTGCGTGACGTCCCCGAAGAACATCGCGTCGGGCACCGCACTCGCCGCGAAATACGTCATGTCGGGCGAGAAGGAACCGGCGACGAGCGCCGACGCCACCAGAGGTCCGCGCGCTCTGCCACCGCGGCGGATGCCCGGCAGTACCGCGGCGGCATGGCTGAGCGTGAACGGCACGGAAATCCCCCTGGAGCCTGTCCTCGTCCGGTGTGCCCCCAGTATTGATCACCGATCGTGGGCGAAAGCACGGACGGCCAAGTGGTGACGAAACCGTGAAACACGGTCAGGGCCCGGTATCGGCGTGCCCGGAGTTGGCATAGGGTCGGCGGGTCGGACCCGCGCGGGGAGCGCGGAAGCGGGACACGGGGAGGGACCACACACATGGCAGCGCACTTGGGCCGCCGGCTGCGCAGGGGAGCCACCAGCGGTGCGATCGTCGCCGCGACCGTCGCCGCGCTCGCCGCGTCGCAGGCGCCGGGGACCCCGCCGCCGCCCGCCGACAACGCGAGCGGTGACACGCCGATCGGCGCGGGCGACGCGACCACGCCCCCGGACGGCGGCTCGGCCTCCGGCAACACGCAGTACTTCACCGACCTGCCGCCGCTGAACACGCCCAACAGGCCGGGCGCGCCCACCGTCAACGTGCCGGTCGTCACCGGCCCCGCCGAGGCCGGCATACCCGCGAGCGTCCTCGCCGCCTACAAGCGCGCCGAGGAGTCGATACGTTCCACCGACCCGGGCTGCAACCTGCCCTGGCAGCTCCTCGCCGGCATCGGCAAGGTCGAGTCCGGGCAGGCGAGCGGCGGCAGGGTCGACGCCAACGGCACCACCCTCAAGCCGATCCTCGGCCCCACGCTCAACGGCAACGGCTTCGCCGACATCACGGACACCGACCACGGCGTCTACGACGGCGACCGGGTCCACGACCGGGCGATCGGCCCGATGCAGTTCATCCCGTCGACCTGGGCCACCTGGGGTCAGGACGCCAACGGTGACGGGAAGAAGGACCCGAGCAACATCTACGACGCCGCCCAGGCCGCCGGCCTCTACCTGTGCGCGAACGACCGCAACCTCGCGCTCAAGGCCGACCTGGACCAGGCCGTCCTCAGCTACAACCACTCGACCGAGTACCTGAACACGGTGCTCTCCTGGTTCGAGTACTACAAGCGCGGCACGCACCAGGTGCCCGACGGCACCGGCGTCCTCCCCGTCCACCGCAGCGACGACCTGGACCCGGGCCGCACGCCCGGCCGGACCGTCCCGACGCACCCGGTCACGCCGCCCACCCCGAAGCCGAAGCCGTCGAAGCCCGTCACCCCGAAGCCGCCCACGCCGCCGAAGACCGACCCGGCGCTCGCGGTGGTACGGCTCAAGAACGCCTCCTCCGGCTCCCTCGACGCCACGGCGGGCACCACCTTCACCACCCGCCCGGCCGTCCTGGCGCTCGACACCACGGGCAAGCCGGTGGCCGGCGTCAAGGTCCGCTTCCGGATCGGCGACGGCACCGACACCCGCTTCGCCCTCGGCGGCGTTCGTGAGATCACCGCCGTGACCGGCAGCAGCGGCAAGGCCGTCGCCCCGAACCTCAAGGCCGGTGAGCGGACCGGTGACTTCACCGTCAGCGCCACCGTCGTCGGCCGCAGCCTGAACGCCCTCGCGTTCAAGGCGACCGTCACCGAGCGCCGCGCCGACGCCCTCGCCCGCCTCGACGAGAAGGACCTGACGGCCACCACCGGCGGCTCGTTCACCGACGAGGTGCGGGTCAAGGCCACCGACGGCGGCGCGATCGCCTCCGGTGTCGCCGTCACCGCCACCTTCGTCACCTCGGCGGACGACCCGAAGCCCGCCACCGGCGGCCCCTTCTTCAAGGCCGCCGACGGCACCGCCGTCCGCACCCTCACCGGTCTGAAGACGGACGCCGACGGTGTCCTGAAGCTCCCGGAGATCTTCGCGGGCGACCAGGCCGGCACCTTCACGCTGAAGCTGACCGCCCCCGGCGGCGGCACGCTGACCGTCCAGCTCAAGGTCACCGCCCCGGCCCCCGACCCGACGCCGACCCCGACTCCCACGCCGACCCCCTCCGGGTCGACCACGCCGTCGGAGCCGTCGGAGCCGTCGTCCACGGGTACCCCCGAGACCACGCCCAGCGCCTGAGGCCCGACGCCGGACGTCCGGTGCCCGACGTCCGGCGTACGCCGCTGCTCGCCGCCCCCGTGTCCCCGCCGGACACGGGGGCGGTGCCCTGTGCGCGCCCCGTGCCCGAAGTGCGTTCTGGGTGCGAGCTGTTCTCATCTCACGGCCGCGTTGCTACGGTGCCCCCGCCCTGACGATGTATCAGATCGAGCACCGGGAGGCCGACCTTGCGCGCCCTAGTTGCCGCCGCCATCGGACTCGTCCCCGTCCTCCTGTTCATCCTGCTCGTCTCCTTCGCCGATCTGCCGCCCGACGGGCCCACCTCGCCCCAGCCCCTGCTGACCGCCGACCCCGGCCCCCAGAAGTAGGGGGCACCCGTGCGCCGCCGAGCCAGCCTCGTCCTCCTCGCCCTCGCCGTCTTCTTCGCCGCCATGGCCCCCACCCTGCGCTGGTACGCCTTCCCGCGCCTGGCGAAGATCCCGCCGAACCAGTACCAGGTGACCGTCCTGGAGGCGAAGCCCGCCACCCTGCTCGACTACTCGACCCTCAAGTCCGAGCAGGTCGACAAGATCACGATCATCCAGACCCTCAAGGGCAACGTGGAGGAGTCCAGGAAGATCGAGCGCGACGCCGGCCGCGACGTCGTCGTCTGGGACTCGCTCTCCTATGTGACCGGCCCCGACGGCAAGATGGTCTCCAAGATCCCCGAGCGCTACATCTTCGACGCCCACACCCAGGACCCCGTCCACGCCACCGGCGAGATGGTCGACGGCGACCCGGTCCGCCGCGAGGGCATCGAGTTCAAGTGGCCCTTCCTCACCGAGAAGCGGGACTACCAGTACTTCGACGCCCAGACCCGCACCTCGGCCCCCATCCACTACAAGGGCACCCGCACCTTCCGCGGCCTGGACGTCTACTACTTCGAGCAGACCATCCCCTGGACCAAGGTCCCCATGCCCAAGACGATGCCCGTCAAGGGCATCACCCCCGAGGTCCTCGCCAAGACCGGCCTCACCCGCTGGTACAGCACCAAGCGCATGTTCTGGGTCGACCCCGTCACGGGCGCCCCCGTCAACGGCGAGGAGATCCACAAGGAGGAGCTCCGCAACGCCCGCGCCCTGATGGGCCAGGACACGATCACCGTCTTCGCGGGGCACGTGAAGATGCGCGAGGACTACATCACCGGCGTCGTCGACCTGGTCAAGTCCAACCGGCTCATGGTCCTCCTGCTCGTCTCCTATCTGCCCTGGAGCTTCACCGTCCTCGCCCTCCTCCTGCTCGCCCTCTCCCTCTGGCTCGAAGCCCGCTCACGCGGCGGACGGGCCACGGACGCCGGCCCCGAGCCGACCCTGGTCACCGCTCCCGTCTGAGCCGGGCGCTGGTGTGCCGGGTGGCCTCCGCCGCCGAGGGGTCCTCCGGCCACGGGTGCTTCGGATAGCGGCCCCGCAGCTCCGCCCGCACCCCGCGATAGCCGTCCCGCCAGAACGAGGCCAGATCCGAGGTCACCGCCGCCGGCCGCCCGGCGGGGGAGAGCAGATGCACCACGACCGGCACCCCCGCCACCCGCGGCGTCTCGGCGAGCCCGAACATCTCCTGCAGCTTCACCGCGAGCACCGGCCGCTCCCCGCCGTAGTCCACCCGTATCCGCGAACCGCTCGGCACCTCGATCCGCTCCGGCGCCAGCTCGTCGAGCCGCCCCGCCTCGCCCGACGCCCACGGCAGCAGCCGGCGCAGGCCCTCCCCGGCGTCGATCCGGCCCAGGTCCGCCCGCCGCCGCGCCCGGGACAGCTCCGGCTCCAGCCACTCCCCGGCCCGGGCCAGCAGCGCCTCCTCCGCCACGTCCGGCCACGGCTCGCCCAACTCCCGGTGCAGAAAGGCCAGCCGCTGCCGCAGCTCCGCCCCCTCCCGGCCCCACCGCAGCAGCGCCGTGCCCTCCCGGCGCAGCCCGTCGAGCAGCGCCTCCCGGACCAGGCCGGGATCGGCCTCCTCCCGCAGTGGGCGGACCGTCAGCTTCACCGCCCCCAGCCGCTCCACCGACCGGGCCACCACGTCCCCGTCCTCCCAGTGGACCTCCTCGCCCGCCCGCAGCAGATGCCCCGCCGCTCGCCGCGCCACCTCCTCGTCCACCACGGCCGCGAGCCGCACCCGGGCGGTCGCGCTCTGCGCCGTCCGGTCCGCCACCGCGACCGCGAGCCACGCCGGGGACCCGAGCCGCGAGCCCTCCGATAGCCGCGCCCCCGTCCCGGACGCCATCAGATAGCCGCCCTGCTCCCGCGCCCGCGCCACCCGCTCGGGAAACGCGAGCGCCGTCACGAGCCCCGCCACCGCGTCCTCACCCGAGCCCCCGGAAGCCCCGCCGGTCCCGCCGGTCCCGCCTTGCCCGGTGCCGGCCGCGCGCTCCAGGCGCCGCACCTCCGCCCGCCAGCGCGCCGCGTACCCGTCGCCGCCCCGGCGCGCCTCCCGCCAGGCCGCCGCCAGATCGTCCCCGTACTCCCGGGGCGGCTCCTCGCTCAGCAACGCCACCACCTCCGCCGCCCGCCGGACCCCGACCTCGGCCGCGCCGTCGAGCAGGGCCCGGGCCAGTCGCGGATGCAGGCCGAGCCGGGACATCCGCACCCCCCGGTCCGTCGCCCGGCCGTCCTCGTCCACGGCGCCCACCGCCGTGAGCACCGCACGGGCAGCCGCCATCGCCCCGGCCGGCGGCGCGTCCAGGAGGGCGAGCCCCGAGGCCGTCGGATCGCCCCAGCAGGCCACTCGCAGCGCGAAGTCGGTCAGATCGGCGACCTTGATCTCGGGGGAGGGGAAGCGCACCTGCCGCGCGTCCTCCGCCGCGGACCAGCAGCGGTAGACCGTTCCGAAGCCCTCACGCCCCGCCCGGCCCGTGCGCTGGGTGGCGACCGCCACCGACACCGGCACCGTGGCGAGCGAGCCCAGGCCCCGGGCGTGATCCATCCGCGGCTCCCGGGCGAGCCCGGAGTCCACCACGATCCGCACTCCTGGCACGGTCAGGCTCGACTCCGCCACCGAGGTCGTCAGGACCACCCGCCGTCGGCCGCCCGGCCCGGCGCCCCGCAGCACCGCGTCCTGCACCGCCGCCGGCGCGCGCCCGTGCAGCTGGAGCACCTCGGCGTCCACATCGGCGAGCAGCCCCGCCGTCCGGGCGATCTCGCCCGTCCCGGGCAGGAAGCAGAGCACATCGCCCTCGTGGCGCTCCAGGGCCTCCCGGACCGTCGCGGCGACATGCCGGAGCAGCGCGGGATCCACCCAGGTGCCGTGTGCGGGCCGCACCCCGGCCGGCGGCGGCGCGAAGTGGATCGCCGAGCCGTGGATCCTCCCCTCGGCCCGCACGACCGGCGCCGGGCCGGTGCCGTCCAGCACCGTCAGCAGATCCGCCCACGCCTTCGCGTCGCTCGTCGCCGACGCGGCGATCAGCTTCAGCTCGGGCCGCAGGGTCGCGCGCACGTCCACCAGGAAGGCCAGCGCCGTGTCCGCGTCCAGATGCCGCTCATGGCACTCGTCGAGCAGCACCACGTCCACGCCGGCCAGCTCCGGATCGCGCTGGAGCCGCTGGAGCAGCACGCCCGTGGTCACCACCTCGACCCGGGTCGCGGGCCCGGCCCGCCGTTCCCCGCGCACGGAGAAGCCGACGGCTCCGCCGACCTCCTCGCCCAGCAGCCACGCCATCCGCCGGGCCGCGGCCCGCACCGCCATCCGGCGCGGCTCCGCGACCAGCACCCGGCGCGCCGGCCCGTCCCCTATAAGACCCGCGAGGGCCAGCGGGACCAGCGTGGTCTTGCCGGTCCCGGGCGGGGCGTGCAGCACCGCCGTGCCGCGCTCCCCGAGCGCGGTCAGCAGCTCGGGGACGGCATGGCGGACGGGAAGGCGGTCGAGTGCGTCGTTTCGGATCACACGGCAAGTCTCGTACGCCGGGGCGACCCGTCGCGCCGCGTTGTCCACAGGCCCGCCGATCAGTAGTACTAATCGGCCGCCCGTGGGTACCTCGGCCGCCCGTCGGTACCTCGGCTACCCGTCGACGCGCTCGCAGACGAAGATCGCCGTGCCCGGGATCAGGTTCCCCCGCAGAGGGGACCAGCCGCCCCACTCCTGGCTGTTCCAGGCCGGCCACTCCGGCTCGACCAGGTCGACCAGCCGGAAACCACCGGCGACCACGTCCCGCACCCGGTCCCCGATCGTCCGGTGGTGCTCGACGTAGACCGCACGCCCCCGCTCGTCCTGCTCCACGTACGGCGTCCGGTCGAAATACGAGGCCGCGACCGACAGCCCCTCGGGCCCCGGCTCGTCCGGGAACGCCCAGCGGATGGGATGCGTCACCGAGAACACCCACCGGCCGCCCGGCCGCAGCACGCGGTGCACCTCGCGGAAGACCCGTACCGGATCGGCCACGAACGGCACCGCGCCGTACGCCGAGCACGCCAGGTCGAAGGAGCCGTCGCGGAGCGGCAGCGCCCCCGCGTCGGCCTCCACCAGCGGCACGTCCCCGCCGATCCGCAGCGCGTGCTGGAGCTGCCGGTGCGAGAGGTCGAGCGCCACCGGCCGGGCGCCCTGCGCCGCCAGCCAGCGCGCGCACTGCGCCGCGCCCGCGCCGATCTCCAGGACGTCCAGGCCCTTCAGCGCCGCGGCCGGCCCGAGCAGCCCGGCATCCGCCTCGTCGAGACCCTCCGGGCCCCAGACGAACCGGTCGTCGCCCAGGAACGCTCCGTGCTCGGTCTGGTACTCGTCGGCGTTCCGGTCCCACCAGCCCCGGCTCGCGCGGCTGCTCTCCGCGTCCCCGGCGTCACGCCGGGTGGCCTCCGCGTCTTCCTCGGGAGCGTCTTCGTGTCCGTACTCTTGGTTCATCTCGCCCGTCGATGTAGTTTGCGCTCAGAGCCGCGCGCGTAGAACGCGACACGGCTTCCCGTGGCCAGGATGGCCTGGGCTGACACGAGTTGTGCCGGGTATGCGGCGATCCGCCCCGGGTGTGCGCTTCGCGCATTGACCCTGTCCGGCCGCCCCCGTATGCTAAAGGTTGCGCTGCGGGCCTGCGCGCCTCAGACGGAGCAGGCCGCGCTCGCATCTGTTGTATGTCCCCTCGGTTTTCGAGGCGTCCCCGTTCTCCGGGACAGGCGCTTCCTTGGCTGTCCGGCTTCTTCAGCTGCGATACGGGCTCTCGGCGTAGCAGTACCTACGACTTCAATGTCCGTACCGGAGCCCTTTCCCACATGACGAGCAGCACCGAGACCACCGCCACCACCCCGCAGGTTGCGGTCAACGACATCGGTAACGAGGAAGCCTTCCTCGCCGCGATCGACGAGACGATCAAGTACTTCAACGACGGCGACATCGTCGACGGCGTCATCGTGAAGGTCGACCGGGACGAGGTCCTGCTCGACATCGGTTACAAGACCGAAGGTGTCATCCCGAGCCGCGAGCTCTCGATCAAGCACGACGTCGACCCGAACGAGGTCGTCAAGGTCGGCGACGAGATCGAGGCCCTGGTTCTCCAGAAGGAGGACAAGGAAGGCCGCCTGATCCTCTCGAAGAAGCGCGCCCAGTACGAGCGTGCCTGGGGCACCATCGAGAAGATCAAGGAAGAGGACGGCATCGTCACCGGTACCGTCATCGAGGTCGTCAAGGGTGGTCTCATCCTCGACATCGGCCTCCGCGGCTTCCTCCCGGCCTCCCTGGTCGAGATGCGTCGCGTCCGCGACCTCCAGCCCTACGTGGGCAAGGAGCTCGAGGCGAAGATCATCGAGCTGGACAAGAACCGCAACAACGTGGTCCTGTCCCGCCGCGCCTGGCTCGAGCAGACCCAGTCCGAGGTCCGCCAGACCTTCCTCACGACCCTCCAGAAGGGTCAGGTCCGCTCCGGCGTCGTGTCCTCGATCGTCAACTTCGGTGCCTTCGTGGACCTGGGTGGCGTCGACGGTCTCGTTCACGTCTCCGAGCTGTCCTGGAAGCACATCGACCACCCGTCCGAGGTTGTCGAGGTCGGCCAGGAGGTCACCGTCGAGGTTCTCGACGTCGACATGGACCGCGAGCGTGTCTCCCTGTCGCTGAAGGCGACCCAGGAGGACCCGTGGCAGCAGTTCGCCCGTACCCACCAGATCGGCCAGGTCGTTCCGGGTAAGGTCACCAAGCTGGTTCCGTTCGGTGCGTTCGTCCGCGTGGACGAGGGCATCGAGGGTCTGGTCCACATCTCCGAGCTGGCCGAGCGCCACGTGGAGATCCCGGAGCAGGTCGTCCAGGTCAACGACGAGATCTTCGTCAAGGTCATCGACATCGACCTCGAGCGTCGCCGGATCTCGCTGTCCCTGAAGCAGGCCAACGAGTCCTTCGGTGCCGACCCGGCGTCGGTCGAGTTCGACCCGACCCTGTACGGCATGGCCGCGTCCTACGACGACCAGGGCAACTACATCTACCCCGAGGGCTTCGACCCCGAGACCAACGACTGGCTCGAGGGCTACGAGAAGCAGCGCGAGGAGTGGGAGCGCCAGTACGCCGAGGCGCAGCAGCGCTTCGAGCAGCACCAGCAGCAGGTCATCAAGTCCCGCGAGGCCGACGAGGCCGCCGCTGCCGAGGGTGGCGCCGCCGCTCCGGCCGCCGCGCCGACCGGTGGCTCGTACTCCTCGGAGTCGGACGACACCGCCGGCGCCCTGGCGTCGGACGAGGCGCTTGCCGCCCTGCGCGAGAAGCTGGCCGGCGGCCAGAGCTGAAACGGCTCACCGCTGAGCTCCAGTAGCTAGCGTCGAGGCCCGTCTCCCTTCGGGGAGGCGGGCCTCGTTCGTTTGTCCCGGACCCGGCGCGACGGCGCGGACGGAAATCCTGTACGCGGGGAATGGCGGTGCGTCAGGCGGTGTTGTCCCTGAAGAACGCGAGGAGGAGCGGAAATCGTGCTTGATCCCCAGGATTTGTACGAATGGGACCAGAAGGGCCTGGCCGTCGTGGACATGGCCCTGGCGCAGGAGTCGGCCGGACTGGTCATGCTCTACCACTTCGACGGGTACATCGACGCCGGTGAGACCGGTGAGCAGATCGTCGACGGACTGCTCGACACCCTGCCCCACCAGCTGGTGGCCCGCTTCGACCACGACCGCCTCGTGGACTACCGGGCCCGCCGCCCCCTGCTGACCTTCCGCCGCGACCGCTGGACCGCGTACGAGACCCCCTCGATCGAGGTCCGACTCGTCCAGGACGCCACCGGCGCCCCCTTCCTGCTGCTCTCCGGGCCCGAGCCCGACGTCGAGTGGGAGAGGTTCGCCGCCGCCGTCGGCCAGATCGTCGAGCGTCTCGGCGTCCGCCTCGCCGTCAACTTCCACGGCATCCCGATGGGCGTCCCGCACACCCGCCCGGTCGGCCTCACGCCGCACGGCAGCCGCACGGACCTCATGCCCGGCCACCGCAGCCCCTTCGACGAGGCCCAGGTGCCCGGCAGCGCCGAGTCCCTCATCGAGTTCCGTCTCACCGAGGCCGGTTTCGACACCCTCGGCGTCGCCGCCCACGTCCCGCACTACGTGGCCCGCTCCCCGTACCCGGACGCCGCTCTGACCGCCCTGGAGGCCGTCACCGCGGCCACCGGTCTGGTCCTGCCCGGCGTGGCCCACGCCCTGCGTACGGAGGCCCGCCGCACCCAGACCGAGATCGAGCGCCAGATCGGCGAGGGCGACGAGGAGCTGACGACGCTCGTCCAGGGCCTCGAGCACCAGTACGACGCCATGGCCGGCGCCGATACCCGCGGCAACCTGGTCGCCGAGCCCGTCGACCTGCCCTCCGCGGACGAGCTGGGCCGCGAGTTCGAGCGCTTCCTCGCGGAACGGGAGGGCGACGCCTAGCCGCCCGGCAGCGGGATCTAAGCTGCCGCTCATGCTGAAGGTGGGCCTGACCGGCGGAATCGGCGCCGGCAAGAGCGAAGTGTCCCGGCTGCTCGTCTCGTACGGAGCGGTCCTCATCGACGCCGACCGGATCGCCCGCGAGGTCGTGGAGCCCGGCACGCCCGGGCTCGCGGCCGTCGTCGAGGAGTTCGGTCCGGAGATCCTCACCCCCGAGGGCACCCTCGACCGGCCGAGGCTCGGCTCGATCGTCTTCGCCGACCCCGAGCGACTCGCCTCCCTCAACGCCATCGTCCATCCGCTCGTCGGCGCTCGCTCCGCCGAGCTGGAGGGCCAGGCCGGCCCCGACGACGTCGTCGTCCACGACGTGCCGCTGCTCACCGAGAACGGCCTCGCGCCCCTCTACGACCTGGTCGTCGTCGTGGACGCCGCCCCGGAGACCCAGCTGGACCGCCTGGTCCGGCAGCGCGGCATGACCGAGGACGAGGCCCGGGCCCGGATGGCCGCCCAGGCCACCCGCGCCCAGCGCCGCGCCGTCGCCGACCTCCTGATCGACAACGACGGCCCCCTGGAGGCGCTGGAACCCCAGGTGCGCAAGGTGTGGGAGGAGCTCCGACAGCGCGCCGCCGGGAACTCCTAGCGGAGCCGGCGGGCTCGGCGCGCTTCGCGAGCCCTCGCGCCCGGGATAGAGGCGGGCCCGCGAGGAAATACCCCACCAGGGGGCTCCGCGGAATGCGGTCGCCGTGCCCGCTGTTGAACTGCCGGAGCGAGGGAAGGAAGCCGCCGTGCCCGAGAGGAACCCCGAGACCCACGTCATCGACTTCCGCGCCGCGGAGCAGCTGCTCGCCGCGCGGGATCCGAGAGGCGCGGTCAAGCTGCTCGACTCGGTGATCGCCGCCCACCCCGAGAACACCGCGGCCCGGCTGCTGCGCGCCCGCGCCTTCTTCGCCGCCGCGCAACTGCGTCCCGCGCAGCTCGAGTTCGAGCTGGTCCTGGAGCGCGAGCCGGACAACGCGTTCGCCCACTTCGCGCTCGCCCGCACCTATGAGCGCTCCGGCCGCGAGGACCAGGCCACCCGCCACTTCCGGCTCGCCGCCGCACTCGACCCGAAGCCGGAGTACCTCGAAGCGGCGCGCTTCGGACCGGCCGGCCCCGGGGCGCAGGGGGAGTAGCCCGGCGCTCGCGGGCCGTGATCACGGCCGCGGGCCCGGCCCCGTACCCGGCCGGCGTCCCCGGCCGCCGTGATCCGGTTCGTACGGAGGGACGTCGCGCCCCGGCTGCCAGTGCGGGCCCTGCCGGAGGTGGCGCGCCACCACGACCAGGTCCACCGCGGCCACCACGAACAGCACCGCGCACGCCGCCGCCCACCCCGGCCGTTCCACCAGCGAGAAGACGGTCGCGCCGAACGCCGCCCACAGCACGCCCCACAGGCTCAGCCAGAAGCGCATCCGCAGCGCGCTGCGCGCGGTCGCCGGTTCACTGCCCGTACGCATGAGATCGACTCTCCCGGGTCAGGGATCCCCCCAGGGCACATCCAGCTTCTACCCGCGACGCACCATCCGAAAAGGCCCACGAGGCCCGACGAGAGGATGCAGAGGCATGAGCGCAGTCGGAGACAGCGGCGGCGGCAGCGACCCCATGCGGGCCGGCCACGAGGGCACCGGGCCCGGGCCGATCACCCCCGACGGCTGCGCCGTCGAGCTGTACCGGCGGCTGTCGGTCGGCACCGAACCCGACGTCATCGCGGCCGCCGTGCCGGCCGGCGCCGCGCTCCTCGAACTGGGCAGCGGCGCGGGCCGGGTGACCGTGCCCCTCGCCGCACGCGGCTTCGCCGTGACCGCCGTGGACGAGTCGGCGGAGATGCTGGCCGTGGTCGGCGAGCGCGCCCCGGGCGTCGAGACGGTGCGCAGCCCCATCGAGACGCTGGACCTGCCGCGCAGGTTCGACGCGGTCGTGCTCGGTTCGTTCCTCGTGCACACCGCCGACCACCGGACCCGGCAGGCCCTCCTGGAGACCTGCCGGCGCCATGTGAAGGACGACGGCCGCGTCCTGATCCAGCGCGAGGGCGCCGACTGGCACCTGGACGTGCCGCGCGAGCGCCGCGATCCGGGCGGATACACCGTACGGATCCTGTCGGCGCAGCCGGTCGGCGACGGCGTGAACTCGGTCCACGCCGAGTACGTCTTCCCGGACGCGCGCTGGACCCAGACCTTCCTGTCCCGGCCGCTGACCCGCGCGGCGTTCGAGGACCATCTCGCCGGGGCCGGGCTCGCCGTCGACCGTTATCTGACCGACGACGGCACCTGGGTGCTGGCCCGCCCGCTGCGGGCGCGGGAGGTCAGTGGATGACGCTGTAGCTGCGCCAGGGCAGCGTTCCCGGCACGATCTCGTCGCCGCTGTTGCTGGGCAGATAGGTGTTGTGAGGGGCGTCGCAGTCACGGGTCCGGTAGAGCCTGATGTCCAGCAGCGACGAGTTCTCCACCTTCGTCGCGCCCGCCGGCGCCAGCCGGTGGCAGCCCTTCACGGAAGGGCTGGTCAC
This sequence comes from Streptomyces sp. NPDC004788, assembly GCF_053601115.1. NCBI lineage: Bacteria > Bacillati > Actinomycetota > Actinomycetes > Kitasatosporales > Streptomycetaceae > Streptomyces > Streptomyces sp. NPDC004788. The sequence continues at coordinate 143,024 of NZ_JBSGBF010000006.1, read as the reverse complement.
CGTCACCCCGAGCCCGCGCCCGGTCTCGTACGAGATCGTGCCCACGGCGCTGCGGCCGAGCCCCGAGCAGCCCGTGACGGCGAGCGAGAGCAGAGCGGCCCCGGTGGCGATGGTGAGACGCCGGTGAACGGACATGGCGGAATCCTCGTCTGTCGGGTCGGGAGGGCGTGGGAGGACATGGGCTGGCACGGGCGGGAAGCCTGTTGCCCGCCACCCTGCCCCCTCCCGCACGGCCTGTCACGTACTGCTGGGCCGCCCGGGGGAAGTGCCGCCGAGGGGCATTGTCAGTCCCCACCCGTAAGGTCGGAGATCCAGTCGGAATCCGTCGCGGATCGGGAGGTGAGCAGCGCCGTGACCCACACCTGGAGCGCCCTGTGCGGCCTCGCGGCCGTCTTCCTGCCCGCCGACCTGCCCCGCGAGGGCCGGATCGCCTTCTGGGCCCCCGACGGCGGGCCGCTGCCCGGCGCCGGGCCCGTACGGCCTGCCGCACCCGACGACCGGCCGACGGAGGGCGGCGCGGAGGAGCTGCCCGGCTCCGCCGAGCGCGGCGAGCTGACCGTCGTACGGCGCCACGGCACGGGAGTGCGCAGCCGGACCGTGCCCGCCGTGATCCTGCCCGTCGCCGACGCCCTGCCCGCCCTGGTCGCCGCCCGCCGGCATCCGGCAGCGCACCCCGCCGCCGCCTGCTGGGGCGCCGCCGCCCTGCACGCGCTCCATCTGGTCGCCCGCGCCCGGCTCCTTCCCGGCCTCACCGCCGACGACCACGACGCCTGGCGGGCCGGACCGCTCGACGCCGACGACATCGCCCATCTGCGGGCGATCGCCGCCGCCATGCCGTACGAGGCCCACGCCACGCCCGTGCCCGGCCGCGGCCCGCTGCGGCTGCCCGAGCCCGAGGCGCTGGTGCGCGCGTTCCTCGACGCCGTCGCCGACACCCTGCCCCGCACCCCCGCCGCGCCGCACGCCGTCGGCGCGCCCTTCGCCGCCCGCGAGCCCCTGCATCTGCCCCGCGCGCGGGCCTGGGCAGCCGAGGCCGCCGCCGGCATGGACGCCGGGGTGCGCGTCTCGCTGCGCCTCGACCTGTCCGCGTACGAGCTCTTCGACATCTCCGACCCGGCGGCCGACGAGGTCGACGGGGCCGACGGGGCCGGGACCGGGGACGGCGGCGGTGTCGAGCGGCGGCAGGCCGCTGCCGCCCTCCTCCAGGTGCACAGCCTCGCCGACCCCACCCTCGTCATCGACGCCGCCGCCCTCTGGGCCGGCGAAGGCGACGAGCACTTCGGGCCTCGCGCCCGGATCGACGCCGTCCTCGCCCTGCGCCGCGCCGCCCGCGTCTGGCCACCCCTCGGCCGCCTGCTCGAACGGGAGGTGCCCGACGTCCTCGCGCTCTCCGAGGACGAGCTGTACGAGCTGCTCGGCCCCGCCGCCGCCCGGCTCGCCGACGCCGGGGTCGTCGTCCACTGGCCCCGCGACCTCGTCCGCTCGCTGACCGCCTCCGCCGTCGTGCGCCCCGCCCGCACCGCGCCCGGCTCCGCGACCGACGGAACCGGCTTCTTCGACAGCGCCGAACTGCTCCGCTTCAACTGGCAGCTCGCCCTCGACGGCGACCCGCTCACCACCCGCGAGATGGACGCCCTCGCCGAGGCCCACCGACCCGTGGTGCGCCTGCGCGACCAGTGGGTGGTGGTCGACCCCGATCTCGTCCGCAAGGCCCGCAAGCGCGAACTCGGACTCCTGCAACCGGCCGACGCGCTCGCCGTCGCCCTCACCGGCACCGCCGACATCGACGGCGAGACCGTCCCCGCCGTCCCCGTCGGCGCCCTCGCCACCCTCCGGGACCGGCTCCTCGCCGGCCCCGAGGACATCCCGCCGCCGCCCGGACTCGACGCCACCCTGCGCGACTACCAGCTGCGCGGCCTCGCCTGGCTCGACCTCATGACCTCCCTCGGACTCGGCGGCTGCCTCGCCGACGACATGGGCCTCGGCAAGACCGTCACCCTCATCGCCCTCCACCTGCGCCGCGCCCACCGCCACCCCACCCTCGTCGTCTGCCCGGCGTCGCTCCTCGGCAACTGGCAGCGCGAGATCCAGCGCTTCGCGCCCGGCGTCCCCGTCCGCCGCTTCCACGGCACCGGCCGCACTCTCGCAGGACTCGACGGCGGCTTCGTCCTCACCACCTACGGCACCCTGCGCACCAGCGCTCCCCGGCTCGCCGAGCAGCAGTGGGGCATGGTCGTCGCCGACGAGGCCCAGCACGTCAAGAACCCCTTCTCGGCGACCGCCAAGGCGCTGCGCACCCTCCCCGCCCCCGCCCGGGTCGCGCTCACCGGCACCCCCGTCGAGAACAACCTCTCCGAGCTGTGGGCGCTCCTCGACTGGACCACCCCCGGCCTCCTCGGCCCCCTGAAGGCGTTCCGCGCCCGGCACGCCCGCGCCGTCGAGAACAGCGAGGAGCTCGACAACGAGGAGGCGGTCGAGCGCCTCGCCCGCCTGGTCCGGCCGTTCCTGCTGCGCCGCCGCAAGTCCGACCCGGGCATCGTCCCCGAGCTGCCGCCCAAGACCGAGTCCGACCACCCCGTCCCGCTCACCCGCGAACAGGCCTCCCTCTACGAGGCGGTGGTGCGCGAGACGATGGCACAGATCGAGGGCGCCGAGGGCATCGCCCGCCGCGGACTGATCATGAAGCTGCTCACCTCGCTCAAGCAGATCTGCAACCACCCCGCCCAGTACCTCAAGGAACCGGCCGCGCAGACCCCACCGGGCACCCGGGCGGCCGCGACCGGGCAGCGCACCCCACGGCTCGCCGGCCGCTCCGGCAAGCTCGCGCTCCTCGACGAGCTGCTCGACACGATCCTGGCCGAGGACGGCTCCGTCCTCGTCTTCACGCAGTACGTGTCGATGGCCCGGCTCCTCGCCGACCACCTCGCCGGCCGGGGCATCCCCGCCCAGCTGCTCCACGGCGGCACGCCCGTCGCCGAGCGCGAACGGATGGTCGACCGCTTCCAGAACGGCGAGGTCCCCGTCTTCCTGCTCTCCCTGAAGGCCGCCGGCACCGGCCTCAACCTCACCCGGGCCGGCCATGTCGTCCACTACGACCGCTGGTGGAACCCGGCCGTCGAGGAACAGGCCACCGACCGCGCCTACCGCATCGGCCAGACCCAGCCCGTCCAGGTCCACCGGCTGATCGCCGAAGGCACGGTGGAGGACAGCATCGCCGAGATGCTCCGCGCCAAGCGGGCCCTCGCCGACGCCGTCCTCGGTTCCGGCGAGGCCGCCCTCACCGAACTCACCGACCGCGAGCTGGCCGACCTGGTGTCCCTGAGGAGGCCCGCATGACGCCCCGCCTCCCCGGCCGCCCCGGCCCCCGGGCCGGCGCCCTGCCCCGCCACGACGACCGGCGCCGCACCTTCCCCCAGCTCGCCCCGCACAGCGCACCCGACGGACGCTTCGCCGCCACCTGGTGGGGCAACGCCTGGGTCGACGCCCTGGAGGACACCGCCCTCGACCCGGCCCGGCTCGCCCGCGGCAAGGCATACGCCCAGCGCGGCCACGTCGACGCCATCACCGTCACCCCCGGCCGGGTCGTCGCCTACGTCCACGGCAGCCGCCCCCGCCCGTACCGCACCGAGATCCGGCTGCGGACCCTCGGCGACGACGACTGGGAGCGGTTCCTCGACGAGGCCGCCGCCCGGCCCGAGCACATCGCCGCCCTGCTCGACAAGGACGTCCCGCACGCCCTGCAAGCCGTCACCGGACTCCTGCCCGCGCCCGGCGAACTCGTCCCCGACTGCTCCTGCCCCGACGACGGCTACCCCTGCAAACACGCCGCCGCCCTCTGCTACCAGTCCGCCCGCCTCCTCGACGAGGACCCGTTCGTCCTCTTCCTGATGCGCGGCCGCGGCGAACAGGAACTCCTCGCCGCCCTCACCCGCCGCAACGCCGCCCGCGCCGCCGCCGAGCGCACCGGGACGGCGACGGCCGGCCCCGCCCTGCCCAGCCTCCCGGCCCGCACCGTGCTCGCCCCCACCACCGGCCACACCCTCCCGCCCCTGCCGCCGCCGCTGCCCGCGCCCGCGCAGCCCGGCCGCCCCGCCGTCTTCCCGGCCGACCCCGACGCGCCCGACCCGCTCGCCCTCGACCTCCTCGCCACCGAGGCCGCCGCCCGTGCCCACGCCCTCCTCATCACCGGACACGACCCCGTCGCCGCCCTCACCCCCTGGCAGGACGCGGTACGGCTGGCCGCCGCGCACCCCGGATCCGGCCTCACCGCCTCCACCCGCGCCCTCTACCGCGACCTCGCCTACGCGCTCGACCGCACCCCCACCGACCTCGCCCGAGCCGTGGCCGCCTGGCGCCAGGGCGGCCCCGCCGGACTCGCCGTGCTGGAAGAACCCTGGGACCCGCCCGCCGGCCCCTTCGACCGGGCCAGACCCGCCCTGCTCGCCGCCGACCTCCCCGCCTTCCGCCCCTGGCGCAACCGGCTTTCCACCCGAACGCTCCAGCTCCGCCTCGGCCGCGACGGCCTCTGGTACGGGTACGAGTCGGACGCCGACCGCGAGGACTGGTGGCCGCGCGGCACCCCGGACGCCGACCCGGTGGGGGTGATCACCGACCTGCTCGGCAGGTGACCGATAGGCTGGACAGGGACGCACGACGCTTCGAAGGGGGCCTGGTGGAAGCCGAGTTGGTGGCACTGGCGACGACGGGGGCGACCGCCCTCGTGCAGCACATGGTGAGCGACGGCTGGGAGCGGGCCCGCACCCGGATCGCGGCGTACTTCGCCGCGCGCTCCGGAGCCGACGAGGAGGCGGTCGGCGCCGAACTCGAGGCCGCGCGCGACGAACTGATCCGCGCCGAGCGGAGCGGCGACGAGGAGACGGCGACCGAGGCCCGGACCGAGGCGCACGTCGAGTGGCGGGCGCGGATGCGGCGCAGCCTGCTGGCAGATCCCGAGTCGGCACGCGAACTCCAGGAGATCCTGGACGAGTTGGCGGGCGCGGAGGGTCCGGCGGAGCGGCCCACGATGGTCGTGAACAACAGCATCAGCGGCGGAGTCAACCACGGGCTCTTCATCCAGACCGGCACCGTCGGACCGGTGACGGCCCATCGGGCCGGCGGAACCGGCGTGGGCGGCGGCCAGGACGGCTCCCGCCCATGACCCTCGACCCCGTCGTACGCAACGACGTCGGCGGCACGGTCCACGGAACCGTCGTCCAGGCCGGGCGGATCGACACGCTCACGGTGGAGGCCGTCGTCCCGGCGATCGTCCCGGGCAGCCCGCCGCCCGGGTTACTCCCGCCCCCGACCCGTCACTTCACCGACCGCCACGACGAACTCGACCGGCTCACCGCCCTGCTGGACGGCGCCGACGACGACCCGGCGCCCCGGGTGGTGGTGCTCACCGGCACCGGTGGCATCGGCAAGTCCGCCACCGCGCTCCACTTCGCGGCCCGCCTCCGCGGCCGCTTCGGCGGCGGCCAGCTCCACGCGGACCTGCGCGGCGACGCCACCGCCACGGCCGCCACGCCCTCCACGGTCCTGGCCCGCTTCCTGCGGGCCCTCGGCGTCGCCCCGCAGTACGTGCCGGCCGACGAGCAGGAACAGATCGACTGGTTCCGCACGCTCACCGCGGACCGCCGCCTGCTCACCGTGCTCGACAACGCCCACTCGGCCGCCCAGGTGCTCCCCCTGCTGCCCACCGGTCCCGGCTCGCTCACCCTGGTCACCAGCCGCCGCCGGCTAGACGGCCTCACCCGCGAGGTCGGCGCCCACCGCCTCGCCCTCACCCCGCTCGGGCCCGCCGACTCCGCCCTCCTCCTCACCCGGCTGTCCGGCCGCGACGCCTCCCGCGCCCACAGCGGCGCGCAGGCCGTCGCCCGGCGCTGCGGCGGACTGCCGCTCGCCCTGTGCATGGCCGGCGAGCGCCTCGCCGTACGCACCCATCTCACCTGGCAGCAGCTGGAGCGCGACATGGCCACGTCCGCGGCGGCCGACCCCGGCCGCGACGGCCCCGGGGGACGCGATCCCGTCACCGCCACCGCCGACACCTCGTACGAGGACCTCACGCCCGATGCCGCCCGCCTCTACCGGCTCGGCGGGCTGCGCCCCTGGGCCGGACTCACCGCCCCGGCGGCCGCCGCGCTCGCCGAGGTCCCGGTGGAGCGGGCCGCCGCCCTGCTCGAAGAGCTGGCGTCGCTCCACCTCGTGGAGGAGTACGGGTCGGGCCGCTACCGCTACCACGACCTGCTCCGTGCCCACGCCGAGCGCCGCGCGCTCGAAACCGACGGACCGGGCCGGTGCGCCGCGGCGGTCGGGCGGCTCCTGCGCCACCACCTGGCCGTGGCCGCCGCCGCGGACGCCCGCGTCATGCCCGGCCGTTGGCGCCTCGGTCCCGTCTACGCCCACCTGCCGCACGGCCCCGAGGTCCCCACCACCCCCGACGCCGCGACCGACTGGCAGCTGGCCGAGCGCGAGAACCTCGTCGAGGCCGTGCGCACCGCCGACGCATACGGATTCGACGACCTCACCTGGCAGTTGTGCGAGGCGCTCTGGAGCCTGTTCTTCCGGCAGGGTTTCCACGAGGAGTGGCTGGCCACCCACCGCCTCGGCATCGCGGCCGTCACCCGCTGCCCCGCGCCGCCCGGCGCCGAGGGCCGCATGCACACCCAGCTCGGCTTCGCCCTCCACGGCCTCGGCCGGTACGACGAGGCCGAGGCGGCGTTCACCGCCGCCGCCGAGGCCGACCGGCGCGCCGCCTTCCGTACGGGAGAGGCGACGGCGGTGGAATCCATCGGCCTGGTGCGGCTCGCCCAGGGCCGCCACGACGAGGCCGCCGACTCCTTCCGTACCGCCCGGACCCTCACCGAGGACCCGCGGGCCCAGGCCCTCCTCGCCCACCATCTGGGCCGCGCGCTCTCCGGCCAGGGCCGGCACGCGGACGCCGTCGCCACCCTGGAGCGGGCCCGGGAGCTGATGGCCGCACTGCCCGACCCGTACAACGAGGCCCGTGTCCTCACCAGCCTCGGCGAGGCGGCCCTCGCCACCGGCGACCGCGAGCGCGCCGCTGGCCTCCTCGCCGACGCGGCCGGGCGGATGGCCCGCGAGCGGGTGCCGGTCCAGGAGGCGGCCCTCGCGGCGCTGCGCGCCAGGGCCGCGGCGAGCGTGGCGGAGCGCAGGAGTTTCCTGACCGAGGCGATCGAGCGGTACGAACGCCTCGGCGCGCCCCAGGCGGCCGCCCTGCGCGCCGAGCGGGAGGCCCTCGGCTAGCCGTCGACGCCCGGCGCGGCCCGCACCGCGACCCGGTGGCGCACCGAGCCCGTCGCCACGACGAGGACACCGGCGGCGACGAGTACCGAGAGCGGTCGGCCGCTCGCGCGCCAGGCGTGGACGGCCGAGGCGTACGCGAAGGGGTCGCACGGATCGGCGAAGCCGTCCGGGCGGGGGAGCGCGGTCAGTTCGAGGACCGTGCCGTCCCGGTCGCGGACCAGACAGCGACCCGGGCCCGTCGCGACGGCGGCGAGCGCGGCGTACGGGCGCTGGGCCAGGAGCTCCGCGGCGCGCGGGCCGGGAGCGTCGCCGGTCCGGCCGCCGTCGGTGACGACGTCCGCGAGCGCGAGCCGCCCCGCGTCGGCGGTGTCGTCGTCGACGACCGTGTGCGCGTCTTCCGCCGCGGGGACCTCGGGCTCCGCGAGCGGATCGGCATAGCGGGTGACCGCCACCTCGGGCGGACCGCCGGGGGAGTCCCGGACCGTGGTGAGGACCCGGACCGGCACGCCGACCTGCGGGGTCTCCGTCCCTGCCGGGCCCGGGGCCGGGGCCGGGGCCGGGGCCGGGACGACCTGTACCGGTACCGGCAGCGACGGCAGCCGGGCCGGACGTACGGGCTCGGGCAGGCCGAGTGCGGTGTGGAACAGCGTCCGCAGCAGCGCCGCCGACGCACCAGGGGCCGAGGTGGCCGCCGCCGCGAACCCGTCGTACCGCCCGGGCGCGTGGCCGTCGATCACCGCGTCGAGCTGCGCCCGCAACGGCACCCCCGGACGCAGTGCCGGAGCGGCCCGGCCGAGCGCGGCGACGGGCGACGCGGGGTCGAGCTCGTCCTGCGGGAAGGCTCCGAGCAGCACCGGCAGACCGAGCGCGGCCGCGTAGTAGGTGACGGAGCCGTGGTCGCCGATGACGCAGTCGGCCGCCACGACCGCCTGCCGCCAGTGCTCGACCGGGTCGACGAGGAGGACCCCGGAGCCGGCGGCCCGGCGCAGCCAGGCGCGGACCTGGCCGGGCCCGTGCCCGTACCAGATGTTGGGGTGCAGCACGGCGCACAGCCGGTACTCGTCCACCGGCAGCGTCTCCGTCAACTCCCGCAGGAGGGCGGGGAAGGCGTCCGATCCGGCGAGGGAGGCGCGGCCCCAGGTGGAGTTCAGGACGACGAGCCGGCGCCCGTCACCGGCCCCGAACGCCCGTCGCAGGGCAGGGCGCCGGTGGCGGAGGCCGAGCATCCGGTCGAAGCAGGGGTCACCGGCGAGGACAGCAGTCTCGGCGGCCTCGGGGCAGGCGCGCCGCAGTCGGTCGAGCTGTTCGGGGTGGGAGAGCACGGTCGCCGCGGCGAGCGGCTTGCCCTCGTGGAGCAGCCACTCCGGGTCCATGCCGAAGACGGGCGCACCGCCGTTCCCGCCCCACGCCCCGAGCCCGGTGTCCGGTGTCCGGTGTCCGGTGTCCGGTGTCCGGTGTCGCCAGCCTCTTATTGTATCCGGCGCCGTGTGAGAGGATGGTCAACTTCCCCTGAAACACCTGAAGTTCGCCGCCGTAGCTGGCGCTGATCGCGAGGTCGACGGCTCCGCCCACGGCCAGTTCCTTCGCCTGCTCCCACGGCACCACCGGCAGCCCCGCCCGGTCGAGCAGCTCCGGCACCCCGGCCAGGAACGGCGAGGAACCCGTGCAGGTCGCGAGGGTCTGCACGTCGAGGGCGTCGTCGAAGAGCGGCAGCACGTCGAGCAACCGGGTGGCCGAGGTGACGTTGTGGACGACGAACAGGACCGTACGCGCGGGCTCCCGGGTCCGCCAGCGCGCCGCGTCCCGGCCCACTGGCACCCGCAGCCACTCCCGCCCCACGGTCACCACGCCCCCTCCGGACCCTCTCCGGTCACGTGCGTGTCACCGTAACCCACCGCGAACACCCGACGTCGGGACATGATCCGCCCGGTTCACACTCCCTCGATGGAGTGAAACCCGCCGGGCTTCGGATCCGGGCACCTCGCGGATGGCGTTGTCTCGGGTACGGGCGAGTGCCCGTGAAGACATCCGGAAGGCAGGAAGCCATGAGGCAGATTCGCCGAAGTGGTCTGGCCACACTGTTGGTCACCGGTGGCGCGCTGGCGCTCTCGGCGGGCGCCGCCCACGCCGACTCCACGGCGCAGGGTGCCGCCGTCGGCTCGCCGGGGGTCGGCTCCGGCAACGCTGTTCAGCTGCCGGTGCACCTCCCTGTGAACGCCTGTGGGAACACCGTCAACGTGGTCGGGCTGCTCAACCCCGCGGCCGGCAACAGCTGCGCCAACCGCTCCGCCGGGTCCGGGGGTTACGGCTCCGAGGACAGCGGCCCGGCCCACAAGGACCTGCCGGGCACCCCGCGCACCGGCTCCTCCGACAGCGGTGGGCACGGCGGCGGGTCCCACGGCGGTGGCGCGTCCAACGGCGGCGGCGCCACCGCCGAGAGCCACGCCGTGGGCTCCCCGGGCGTGCTCTCCGGCAACGGCCTCCAGCTGCCGATCGACCTCCCCGTCAACCTCAGCGGCAACTCGGTCAACGTCGTCGGCATCGGCAACCCCACCACCGGCAACACCTCGGTCAACGAGTCCCGGGAGGAGTGCGAGCACCCCGGGACCCCGACCCCGCACCCGCCGACCCCGGCCCACCACGTGCCGCCCGCCCACAGCACCGGCCAGCACCGCCCGGCCCCGCAGTCCGAGCACGTCTCGCTCGCCAGCACCGGCGCGGACTCCCTCGGTTTCGCCGCCCCGGCGAGCGCCGCGCTGCTCCTCGGCGGCGCGCTGCTGTACCGCAGGGCCCGTCGCGCGTCGGCCGACCAGGGCTGAACCGAGGCCCGCACCACCGACGCGCCGGACGCGTCCGTCGTACCCCGCCCTACCCGGCCGTCCCGGGCCGTGCCGAACCGACACGCGTCGTACGGCTCGTAGGGCGAACCAAGGGCTGAGCTCAGGGCGCCGCGTCGCCGCGCCCCTCAGCCCGCACGCCAGGCCCGGATGACCGCCTCGATGGCGGGCGCGATTCTCGCCCGGGCCTGGTGCCGTGGCACCCCGGCCATGAGCAGGGTGTCGTATTCGGTGTCGACATGTCGTACGGCGGCCCGCACCGCTGCCGCGACCGCGCCCGGGTCGAGGGCCCGGCCGGCGGCCGTACGCCCCACCCGCCCGCTGCCCCTGGCCGAGGCGTGGGCGGCGATCTCCGCCGCCCGGTCGGCCGGGCAGCCCGGGAAGAGCCGCCGGATCTCCGCCTCCAGGGCCGCGGTGAACTCCGCGTCCCGCTCGGCCCGGCGCGCCGCGTCCCTGGCCCGGCGCCGCGCCCGCGCCTCGGCGTCCGCGAGGCACGCCGCCTCCGCCCGGACCAGCGCCGGCTCCTCGACGAGCAGGCCCTGACGCTCGTACCGGGTGCGCCGGCGGTTGTGCCGCACCACCACCGCCCACAGCGAACTGCCCTCGCGCGCCCGGCGGGTGAGGGCCGTGTCGCCGCGGCGCAGGAACACCAGATGACCGAGATCGGCGCAGTCCAGACAGACGGGCGCGTTGAACTCGACGATCATCCGCTCCAGCGGCCCCTGGTGGCACTCCGAGCAGCGGCGCCGTCTGAGCGGTTCGACCACGACGGGGGCGACGAGATCCACGACGGTCTTCTACCCGTACGGGAGCTGCCCGATGCCCCGGAGCGGGTCCGGTACACGCCGCTCACGCCGGGGTGCGTGCGCCGGTTCGCTCAGCGCACGCCCGGCGCGGCCGCCGCCACGAAGAGGGCGAGGGCCTCCTTCGCCTCGTCCGCGCGCCGCGAGCGCTCGGCGTCGTCGGCGGCCTCGTGCATGCAGTGGGTGACCTCGAACGCGGCCTCGGCGAGCTGGCGGACGCGCGGGTCGTCGCAGACGAGCTGCACCCGGAAGAGCGCCTGCCGGGCGGTGGTGCGCTGCCGGTAGGAGGCGAGCCGGGACTGCTCCGCCGCCTCCGAGCCCGGCTGGAGATGAGCCTTGAACCAGCGGTCGTTCTGGCTCTGCCGGTAGTCCACGACCGCGCCCGCGAAGGCGCTGTAGGTCGCGATCCGCTCCTGCCGCAACTGCTCGGTCCTGGCGAGCGCGGCGGTGCGCTCGGTGGCCCGGCCCTGGAACCAGTGCGTGGCGACCACGCCCAGCAGGGTCCCGACGACGGCTATCAGCGCCGCATCCATGACGGATCCGCTCCTCTCTCCTGCGATGAACCGTCAGATCATCGCAGGAACACGGAACTTCTTCCGAGGTCGCGGACGGAGGGGGCTACTGCCGGTATCCGCCGAGGAAGCGCCCGATGCGGCTGATCGCGGCGTCCAGGTCGTCCACGTACGGCAGCGTGAGGATGCGGAAGTGGTCCGGGCGCGGCCAGTTGAAGCCGGTGCCCTGCACGACCTGGATCTTCTCGCGCAGCAGCAGGTCGAGGACGAACTTCTCGTCGTCGTGGATCGGGTACACCGCCGGATCGAGGCGCGGGAAGGCGTAGAGCGCGCCCTTCGGCTTGACGCAGGAGACGCCGGGGATCTCGTTGAGCTTCTCCCAGGCCCGGTCGCGCTGCTCGCGCAGCCGGCCGCCGGGGGCGGTGAGCTCGTGGATGGACTGCCGGCCGCCGAGCGCGGCCTGGATGGCGTACTGCGCGGGCGCGTTGGGGCACAGCCGCATGGAGGCCAGCATGCCCAGGCCCTCCAGATAGCTCTTGGCGTGCTCCTTGGGGCCGGTGACGACGAGCCAGCCGGAGCGGAATCCGGCCACCCGGTAGGTCTTGGACAGGCCGCCGAAGGTGAGCACGACCAGGTCGGGGGCGAGAGAGGCGGCCGGGTAGTGGACGGCTTCGTCGTAGACGATCTGGTCGTAGATCTCGTCGGCGAAGACCATCAGGTTGTGGCGGCGGGCGAGGTCGAGGATGCCCTCGACGATCTCCTTCGGATAGACGGCGCCCGTGGGGTTGTTGGGGTTGATGACGACGACGGCCCGGGTCCGGTCGGTGATCTTCGCCGCCATGTCGTCGAGGTCGGGGTACCAGTCGGCCGACTCGTCGCACAGGTAGTGCACGGGCTTGCCGCCGGCGAGCGTCACCACGGCGGTCCACAGCGGGTAGTCGGGGGCCGGGATCAGGACCTCATCGCCGTCCTCCAGGAGGGCCTGGGTGGCCATGGAGATCAGTTCCGAGACGCCGTTGCCGAGGTAGATGTCGTCGACGTCGACGTCCGGCAGCCCCATCGACTGGTAGCGCTGGGCCACGGCGCGGCGGGCGGAGAGGATGCCGCGGGAGTCGGTGTAGCCGTGCGCCCGCGGGAGCATCCGGATCATGTCCTGGACGATCTCCTCCGGCGCCTCGAAGCCGAAGAGCGCGGGGTTGCCGGTGTTGAGGCGGAGCACGCTGTGGCCCGCCTCCTCCAGGGCGTTGGCGTGCTCGATGACCGGGCCGCGGATCTCGTAGCAGACCTCGCTGAGCTTGCTCGACTGCCGGAACTCCATGTGCCGACCTCCCCAGAAGTGTTGATGCTTGGTTTTACCAAGTTCGAGCTTGGAAAGTCCAACAACATGTCTAGACTGCGTCGCATGCCCGCTCAGTCAGCACAGTCAGCACAGTCACGTCCGCCGCGGCAGGCCCGCCGCCGAAGCTACGACCAGTACTGCGCCGCAGCCCGCGCCCTCGACGCCGTCGGTGACCGCTGGACGCTGCTGATCGTCCGTGAACTCCTCGCCGGACCGCGCCGCTACACCGATCTGCACGCCGACCTCCCCGGCGTCAGCACCGACATGCTCGCCGGCCGGCTCAAGGACATGGAGAGCGCCGAACTCGTCACCCGCCGCCGGCTGCCGCCCCCCGCCTCGGCGTACGTGTACGAGCTCACCGACCGCGGCCGCGAACTGCTCCCGGTCCTGCGCGCCCTCGCCGCCTGGGGCGCGCCCGCCCTCGACGAGCCCCGGCCGACCGACGCCGTGCGCGCCCACTGGTTCGCCATCCCGCTGCTCGGTGCGCTGGAGGGGCTCGGTGCGAAGGTCGTCCAGGTCACCCTGGACGAGGGGGAGTTCCACGTACGGGCCGGGGGCGACGGGCAGGGCGACCACGGGGGTGCGGCGTACGGGGACGGGCCGGCGGCCGACGCGGAGGTACGGCTGCGGACGGACGCGGCGACCTGCCGGGCGCTGGTGGCGGGCGAACTGACGCTCGCGGAGGCGGTCGAGTCGGGCCGCGTCGAACTCCAGGAGCCGAGCGGGATCCACGCTTCCTGAGCGGGTGGGCTATCCCGCTCCGGCCTGCGTGGCGGACGGGCCGGGCCCAGCCTGCGCGTGGGAGGCCAGGGCGGCGGCGAGCCGCTCCCTGGCCTCCGTCTGCGCCGCGATCCGCGCGTCGAGGACCGCGAGCCGTTCACGGGCGATCGCGAGACCGCGCGGGGAGGGGGCGGTGGCGGGCATGTCGCCGTCGAGGCAGGCGGCGAACGCCGCCACGTCCTCCAACGTCAGGCCCGCACCGAGCAGATACCTGATATTGGATACGCGAACCACGGCGCTCTCGTCGTACACCCGGTACCCGTTGGCCGCGCGCACCGAGGAGATCAACCCCGCCTGCTCGTAATGGCGCAGGGCGCGTGCCGTCGTCCCGGTCCTCCGGGCCAGTTCACCGATGCGCAAGGCCCCCACCTCCTCGCGCAGTCGTATCACGAGACCAGGGCGCCTCCGTCGACGGGCAGCACCGTGCCCGTCAGGTACGCGGCGTCCGGGGCGGCCAGCGCGGCGATCGCCCACGCCACGTCCTCCGGGCGGCCGATCCGGCCCAGCGGGATGTGCGCCAGCTGCCACTCCCGCAGGGCCTTCCGCTGCTCGGGGCCCAGCCCCATGTGGTCGGCGATCGGCGTCTCGATCGCGCCGGGCGCGACCGCCACCACCCGCACGCCGCGCGGAGCGAGCTCCACGGCCCAGCAGCGCGTCAGCGTCTCCAGGGCGCTCTTCGTGGCCGGGTAGAAGGAGTTGTGCGGCCAGCCGCGCTGCCCGATCGTGGTCGTGACGTTGACGACGACGCCCTGGGCGTCCTCCAGCGCCGGCACGGCTGCCTGCGTGAGCAGGACCGGGGCGATGAGGTTGGTCTCCAGGAGCGGGCCGATCACCCCGCGGTCCAGGGTGCCGAGCGGCCCGCCGCCGCCGATCCCCGCGTTGTTGACCAGCACGTCGATCCGTCCGTACGTGTCCACGGCCGCGCGCACGATCTCTTCGGGGGCGCCGGGCGCGGTGATGTCCGCGACCAGTGGCCGGATGCCCACAAACCCAGTCGCCGTCTCGTCGAGCGGCTCCGGCCTGCGACCCACGGCGAGGACGGTGGCGCCCTGCCGCGCGAAGGCCCGCGCGGTGGCGCGGCCGATCCCGGTGCCGGCGCCGGTGACCACGACGACGCGGTTGTTCTTCTGCTCCTGCTTGCTGTCGCTCATGCGCCGATCGTCGAACCCTGCCGTCAGTGGCAAGGTCAAATCCTGGATCCAATGTCCTGGAGCCAGGACCGTGGAGGTTGGATCCAACCTCCAACCTCCAACCTCCAACCTCCAACCTCCAATGTCCTGGATCCATGCGGCAGGATGGGACGGATGCGATTCCAAGCGATCACCTGGGAGCGGCTCGCCGACGCCGTCGCCGACCGCGTCGACCGAGCCGAGCCCGGAGACGGCGGCGACCGGCTCAAGGTCGGCATCGACGGCGCCCCCGCCGCCCAGGGCGCGGAGTTCGCGGAGCGAGTCGCCGAGGTGCTGCGGCTGCGCGGCCGGTCCGTGCTGGTGGTCGGCACCGGCGGGTTTCTGCGGCCGGCGTCGCTGCGGTTCGAGTACGGCAAGCAGGACCCCGACGCGTACTACAGCGGCTGGTTCGACACCGGGGCGCTGTGGCGGGAGGTGTTCGGTCCGCTGGAGCCGGGTGGCAGCGGACGGGTGCTGCCCGACCTGTGGGACCCGGTCACCGACCGGGCCACGCGCAGCCCTGCCGTACCGCTGCCGCCAGGTGGGGTGCTGGTCGTTCACGGCCCGTTCCTGCTCGGCCACTGGTTCCCGTTCGACCTGAAGGTGCACCTGCGGCTTTCGCCCGGCGCGCTCGCCCGCCGCACCGAACAGCCGTGGACGCTGCCCGCCTTCGCGCGTTACGAGCAGGAGGTCGGCCCGGCCGACACCGCCGACGCCGTCGTGCGCGTCGACGACCCGCGCCGACCCGCCTGGACGGGCTTCAGGGAGTAGCGGGCCGTCCGCCCACCCCGCTCACCGCCAGGGCACCGGCCCGGCAGCCCGAGGCGGCCGCCTCGGCCAGGTCCGCCCCGGCGAGGCGAGCGGCCAGGAAGGCGCCGGTGAAGGCGTCGCCCGCGCCCGTGGAGTCCACCGGGCGGGCCGGCGGGGCCGGGACCCGGGCGATCACGAGGCCGTTCGCCGCGACGACCGCGCCCTCGGCTCCCAAGGTGACCGCGACCAGCGGGAACCGGCGGCTGAGCACCACAGCCGCGTCGGCCGGGTCGGTGCGGCCGGTGAGGAGGCGGGCCTCGTCCGCGTTCGGCAGCAGGCACTCCGAGCCGTCCACGGCCGCGAGGAAGGACTCCGCACCCAGCTCCTTCAGGAAGCCGGCCGAGGCCGGGTCCACGCTCACCGGCACGCCCGCCGCCCGTGCGTCCCGCAGCACCCGCCCCGCCGTCTCCCGGCTCTCGGCGGCGAAGAACAGATACCCGGACAGGTGCACCCGGGCGACCCCGGCCAGCAGTTCCGGCGCCCAGTCGTCCGGCGCGAGCCGCAGCGCCGCCCCGCTGTCCGTCAGGAACGTGCGCTCCGCGTCCGGGCCCACCAGTGCGATCACCGACGCCGTGGACGCCTCCTGATCCCGGACGAGCAGCGGCCGTACACCCGCCCGGCGCAGCTCCGCGGAATGCCACGCCAGCGCCTCGGCACCCACCCGCGCCAGGATCCGTACGTCGGCGCAGCCCGAACGCGCCGCCCAGCAGGCGGCGTTCGCCCCGGCGCCGCCCGGCAGCGTGCGGATCTCCGCCGCCGTGTCGGTCGCGGGCACGAGCGGCGTACGGTGCCGGGCGACGACGTCCGTGACGACGTCACCGACGACCAGGAGCGCGCCCGGCCCGCCTGCCGGCGCGCGGTCCGGCCCGGTCACGGCAGCTCGCGGTAGGCGGCCGCGATCCGCGCCGCGAGCCACACGTTGCCCCGGACCGCCGCCAGATTCGCCTCCAGCGACGCCCCTTCCGTGTGCACCATCAGGTAGTCCAGCAGGAACGGGGTCACGGCCTGCCCGGTGACGCCCTTCTCGCGCGCCGTCGCGAGCCCCTGCGCGAGCACCCGGTCGTGCAGCTCCGGATCCAGCTGCTGATCGGCCGCGACCGGGTTGCCGACGATCAGCGCCGCCCGCGGCCCGCCCAGCTCGTCCCGGGCGCGCATCACCCGCGCCACGCCCTGCGGGGTCCGTACCGTCCAGTCGACGGGCTCCCCGGAGGACGACAGATAGAAGCCGGGGAACCGGTCCGTGCGGTAGCCGACGACCGTCACTCCCAGCGTCTCCAGGCGCTGCAGGGTCGCCGGCACGTCGAGGATCGACTTCACGCCCGCGCACACCACGGTGATCCCGACCTGGGCGAGCAGCCGCAGGTCCGCGGACTCGTCCTGCGTCTCGGCCCACTCCCGGTGCACTCCGCCGAGGCCGCCGGTCGCGAACACCCGTATGCCGGCCGAGTCGGCGAGCCAGGCCGTCGCCGAGACCGTGGTCGCGCCCGTCGCGCCAGCCGCGAGCGCCGGGGCCAGATCGCGGTGGCCGAGCTTGCGCACCGACGGATCCTCCGCGATGCGGATCAGCGCCGCCGGGTCGAGGCCGATCCGGGCCGTGCCGTCGATCACCGCGATCGTGGCCGGCACCGCCCCGCCGTCCCGCACCAGGGCCTCCAGCTCGTGCGCAACGGCCAGGTTGCGCGGCCGGGGCAGGCCGTGGGCGATGATCGTCGACTCGAGCGCGACCACGGGACGCCCCTCGTGGAGCGCCTCCCGGACCTCTTCGGACACCTGTGTGGACATGTTCGATGTCTGGCGCACCGGCACATCCCGCAAACCTCGCCGGCGAACATCAGCCACAGCCGGGCAGCCGGGGCAGCCGGGCCGCGTCCACCGCCTGGATCACGGTCCGCGCGTCGGCCGCCTTGGCGTTCCCGAGGCTGTACGCGAGCGCCAGACCGGTCCCGGAGGCCGCGGCGTAGCCGTACGCGGGCGTGATCGCCGTGTAGGCACCCGAGCCGGGGTCGAGCGCGTACGAGGTCTCCGGCGTGCGCCAGACGACCAGGCGCCCGGCGATCCGCAGCTGGTCCATGCCGTCCGCGGCGGGCGAGCCGCTCACGGCGGCCACGGGCCGCGCCTCGCCCGCGCGCCACACCATCAGGCGGGGCGCGCTCTCGCCCGCCACCCAGGCCCAGGTGGTGCCGTCGGAGGCGAGAGCGCGCACATCGCGCAGCGCGGCGATCGGGCCGGGCAGCGCCGCCGGCCGCCCGTCGGCCGCGGAGACGGCCGCCGGGCGGGTGCCGCCGCCCACCGCCTCGCGCCACACCACGAGCCCGCCCGCGGCGAACGGCGTGTCGAGCACTCCCGTGTGCCACGCGCGCGCGTGCCCGCCGCCCGCCGGCGCGGCGAAGAGCGTTGCCCTGCCGGATCCGGTGCCCTGCGCCCACACCACGGTGCCGTCGTGGACGACCGGGCTGGGGAGCGGGCCGGGCAGGCCGGCGTGCGCGAGGCGATGCGTCCGGCCGGTGACCGCGTCCCAGCCGTACAGGCTCCACGGGCTGTCCAGCGTCCGGCCCTCCAGGACCACGAACGCGGCCCACCGGCGCCCGTCGAAGTCGGCGGCGAGCAGCTGGTGTTCGACCGGGTCGGCGAAGCGCAGCAGGGCACGGGGGGCCGCCTCGCCCGCCCGGGCGAGGACCGCCCGGCGCCCGTCCGCGTCGCTGAGCTGGAGCGCGGTCCAGCCCGGGCCCGCGTCCGCGAGGACCGGACGCGACCCGGCCGGCGGCCGGTACGTGCCCGCGGCGAAGGCCGCGCGCCACGCGGCGGGCAGCGGCACCTCGCAGGCCGGCCCGGCACCCCGCGGTGTCGTCCGTACGGGCGCGGGCGCGCCGTCCGTCGTACAGCCGGTGGCGAGGGCGCCGGCCAGGCCCAGCAGCAGGGCGCCCACGCCGCATAGGGAGCGGCGGTGTCTACCAGACGTAGCCACGGCCGCCCATGATGGTGGTGAGGGTGTCGGAGGAGATGTGCGCGGACTTCGGCACCGACCCCGCCCACGAGATGACGCTGGTGCTCACCCCGCCGACGGGATCCAGGTAGTCGACCTCCCCGGCCGCCGTGTCGGTGTTGTAGCCGTCGATGGTCACCCAGTGGAAGATCTCGATGTTGGGGTGACCCACGAGATGCGGTCCGCCCGGCACCTCCCAGGCGTTGCCCGCGATGGCGTAGTCATAGTCGGTGTTGTGGGTGATGTGCTGCTTGAAGGCGGTCTTGTCGGTGGCCGTCGGGGTGTAGGGCAGCGCGTTGGGCACGTAGCCGGCGCCCGGCAGGCGGTAGTTGAGCGCGTCCGCCATCGGATAGCCGGTGGGGCTCGGCACGTTGATGTCGACTCCGTACCACGCGGTGCCCGAGGTGGTCGTCTTGAGCAGCGTCGCCGCGTCCTGCTGGGAGCGGCCGGCGACCTCGTCGTGGGCGGACTGGGTGATGACCAGGGTGGCCGGGCCGCACCAGTACGAGGTCTGCTGCGACTGGTGGATGCCGCTGGACAGCTTGTATCCGGCGAGGACGCCCGACGCGCTCAGGGTGCGTGCGCTCTCGTACGTTCTCACCGCCTCGGCCTGCTTGGCGGCGGCCAGCCGGCGCTGGGCCGGGGTGAGCCGCTGCGGCCCGAGGGTGTCGTGGGCGGCCTTGTACGCGGCGCCCGGCGCGGGATCGGAGGCGGGGGCGGCGGTGGCCGTGGCGGTGGGGGCGGCCGTGGCGGCGGTCAGCAGGGCCGCCGCCGTCAGGACGGCGGCGCGGAGCAGGGTGGGGGTGGCCGACATCGCACTCTCCTGTCCGGAGTGGGGGGAGTCGTGGGGGAGTGGCTCGATGGGGAGTGTGACGCTCCCGGGCTCGCATGTCAGGGGGCATGACGCCCCTCGCTTGAGCGTCATTGGGCCCACCAAAGGCGCCGCGTGCGACCAGCGGCGACCCTCGCGGGCGCCGTCCGCCCGGGCGCGGGTTTCAGCGCGCGGGAGCGGAGAACGCGCCTCCGCTTCCCTCCTCGTCGCCGAATGCGCCGGCCCACCCGCGTGCGCCCGGCCGCTGCGGAATCGGTGCCGCGTGAGTCCTTCGCGCGTCAGTGGCCCGCCGCTCGCGCCGTAGCCGCGCGGCACATCCCCGCTGCGGATTCCGTCGCGTTCCCGCGCGGGTGAAGTGCCCAGGTGGGAAGGCGAAGCGGAGCTCCCCGTTTCCATGCCGTACCCGCCGTGGGACGGCTCCCGCGCCCGGCTACAGTCACCGCCCATGACCACTCACGAGCAGCCCTCCTTCGCCGTCCACATCCCCGACGCCGACCTCGAAGCCGATCCCCTCGACCCCGCCCAGATCGTCTCCGGCACCCCCGAGGTGAGCGGCAAGGTCCTGTGGGAGTCCGCCGACGGCAAGCAGATCCGGGGCATCTGGCAGATCACCCCCGGCGTCGTCACCGACACGGAGGCGAACGAGCTCTTCGTCGTCGTCAGCGGCCGCGCCACGGTCGAGGTCGAGGGCGGCGAGACGCTGGAGATAGGCCCGGGCGACGCGTGCGTGCTGCGTGAGGGTGACCGCACCACCTGGACCGTCCACGAGACGCTGCGCAAGGCGTACCACATCAGCCTCTGAGCGTCCGTCGAGTCCGCTTCTCCGGGATATCGGCTCCGGGATATTGGATCCGAGATGTTGGATCCGAGATGTTGGATCCAGCATCCCGGACCCAGGCAGCCGGATCCGGGATCCAACATCCGGCCTCCCGGATATTGGATCCACGAGCCCGCCCCCGCCCGCCTCAGCCTCGCCGCACGCCCCTCCGCACCGCGAGCAGCGTCATCGGCACCAGCAGGCACGCCGCGACCAGGTTCAGCCAGCCGTAGCCGGCCTGCGAGACGATCAGGCCCGCGGCGAGGCCGCCGAGTCCGGCCGAGGTGTTCATGATGAAGTCGGAGAGTCCCTGGACGGCGGCCCGGGCGGCCTGCGGGACGGAGTCCGTGAGGAGTGCCGAGCCCGAGACGAGGCCGGCGGACCAGCCGAGGCCCAGGACGAAGAGGCCGAGCGCGGTCTGGCCGTGGCTGGCGCCGGAGGTGCCGGCGAGGAGTGCGGCCACGGCGATCAGGGCGACCGCGAGGCCGATGACGGAGAGACGGCCGAGCCGGTCGGAGAGCCAGCCCATGACGGGCGAGAAGGCGTACATGCCGGCGATGTGGCCGCTGATCACCAGGCCGATCATCCGGATGTCCGCGCCGTGGTGGCTGAGCGCGACCGGGGTCATCGACATGATCGACACCATCGCGGTGTGCGAGCCGGCGACGGTCACCAGGGCTAGCCGGGCGCGGGAGGACTCCCGTACGGCCCGCAGGCCGGCCTTGAGGGAACGGCTGTCGGCGGCCGCGGCCTCCTCCGGGCCGGCGAGGGCGCGGGCGGTGAGCAGCGGGTCGGGGCGCAGCAGCAGGGCCACCATGGCCGCGGCGAAGACGAAGACGCCGGACGCCCAGACGAAGGGCCCGGCGGCGACGGGGATGCCGAGACCCGCCACGCTCTCGCCGGCCGGGGCCGCGACGTTCGGGCCGAGGACGGCGCCGATGGTGGTGGCCCAGACCACCGTGGAGATGGCCCGGGCCCGGCGGTCGGGCTCGGCGAGGTCCGCGGCGGCGAACCGCGCCGCGAGGTTGGCCGAGGAGCCCGCACCGAAGCCGACCAGGCCCACCAGGAGCACGGGGAAGCTGTCGACGACGGCGCCGAGCACCGCGACTCCGGCGCCGAGCGCGCCGACCAGATAGGCGAGGACGAGTCCGGCGCGCCGGCCGCGCCGGCCCATCAGCGAGGCGAGCGGCATCGCGAGGAGGGCCGGCCCGGCCACCGTCGCCGTCGACGCGAGACCCGACAGCGCCTCCGTGCCGCTGACCTCCTTGGCGAGGACGGCGGCGAGGGCGACACCGATCGCGATGCCGAGTCCGCCGAGGATCTGGGTGGCGATGAGCACGGCCCGGATGCGGCGCCGCAGCGCCGGGAGCCGCTCGGGGGAGACGGTGGTGGGGGCGGATATCGCGGTCGACAGTACGGCGTCAGGGGCGCTGGAGCTGTTGGTCACTTACGCATAGTGCCAGCGTTCCCACAGTGTGGGAACGCCCGGGCGGCGAAGCGGCTCAGAACCGCGAACGAACGAGAACAGCGACTCAGAACAGCGACTCAGAACAGCGGCTCAGAAGAGCGGCTCCGGCAGCACGCCCTCCAGGGCGAGCAGCTTCCGCTTGGTCTCCAGACCGCCGCCGAAGCCCCCGATCCCGCCGTCGCTCTCCACCACCCGGTGGCACGGCACCACCACGGGCAGCGGATTGGATCCCATCGCCGCGCCGACCGCCTGCGCGGCCGACGGCTGCCCGACGCGCCGGGCCAGCTCCCCGTACGCCACCACCGACCCGTACGGGACGCCGTCCGCCAGCTCGCGCAGCACCTGACGGTTGAATCCGGTCACCAGCGACCAGTCGAGCTTGACGTCGAAGCTCTGCAGGGTCCCGTCGAAGTACGCCCGGATCTGCCGTATCGGCTCGGCCAGCCGACCCGTCTCGCACCGCACCAGCTCCACGCCCAGCGCGGCCGCGAGCCGGTCAAGGACGCGCTCCAGCACCCGCCCGTCGGCATGGAAGTTCACGCTCACGAGGCCCCGGTCCGTCGCGGCGAGCAGCAGTGGACCGATGCCGCTCGGCACCACCGTCCACTCCACGCGCCCCACCGGCCGCTCCGCCCCCGGCTTCTCCTGTCCCATGCCGATCACCATACGGCCCGGCACCGACACCGGGGGCGGGCAATTCCCGGACCGCATGGCCGGAGGCCCCTGGTGGGCGCCATAATCCGGTAGCACTACTCAGCGGTACCGACTGTTTTCGGACGACGTTGCACCAGGGGTGGAGGACGGACGCTCATGCAGGGCACGGTCGACGGATTCAGCTACGGCCTGGTCACACCGGTGGCCGCCTTCCTCATGGCCTGCCTCGGCGGCGCGCTCGGACTGCGCTGCACCACCAGATCGCTGCGCCACCGCGACAGTTTCAAGGCCGGCTGGCTGGCGCTCGGCGCCACCTCCATCGGCACCGGCATCTGGACCATGCACTTCATCGCCATGATGGGCTTCTCCGTCCAGCAGGCCCCGATCAGCTACGACCGCCCGATCACCTTCGCCAGCCTCGGCGTCGCCATCCTCATGGTCGGCATCGGCATCTTCATCGTCGGCTACCGCGGCGCGACCCCGCTGACCCTGGTCACCGGCGGCACCATCACCGGTCTCGGCGTCGCCACCATGCACTACCTGGGCATGGCCGGAATGCGGCTGCACGGGCAGATCCAGTACGACACCGTCACCGTCGCCCTCTCCGTGGTCATCGCCGTCGTGGCCGCGACCGCCGCCCTCTGGGCGGCCGTCTCCGTGCACGGCTTCATGGCCAGCCTGGGCGCCAGCCTGGTCATGGGGCTCGCGGTCAGCGGCATGCACTACACCGCCATGGCGGCGGTCCATGTCGAGCTCCACGGCACCCCCGCCGCCGGCACCGGCGACAGCACCACCTCGCTGCTGCTGCCCATGCTCGTCGGCCCGGGCGTCTTCCTGCTGCTCGCCGCCGTCGTGGTGATGTTCGACCCGCTGCTCGTCATGGGCGAGCCGGACTGGCAGCGGCCCATCGCCCGCGGCGGCTACCGCCACGGCGCGCCCGGCGTGCCCGTCCCGCGCCGCGTCGCCGCCTACGGCGAGCCCGCCAACTGGTCCTCCGCCCGCCCCGCCGCCCGCGGCGGCCGCCGGGCCGTGCACCGCGACGCGTACCGCTCCCAGGACTGGTGAGCGAGGGGCCGCCACCGCCTCCACCGGCCCCCGCCGGGCCGCCTCCGGGCCGATCACACGCCCGCTGTCAGTGCCGGGTCGTACGGTGGTTGCATGCGGCCAGTCTCCAAGATCGAACGTACGGTGGCGCCCTTCGAGGTCGTCAGCCCCTACCAGCCCAGCGGCGACCAGCCGACGGCCATCGCCGAGCTCGACCGGCGCATCCGCGCCGGCGAGAAGGACGTCGTGCTGCTCGGCGCCACCGGCACGGGCAAGTCGGCCACGACCGCCTGGATGATCGAGAAGCTCCAGCGCCCCACCCTGGTGATGGCGCCGAACAAGACGCTGGCCGCCCAGCTGGCCAACGAGTTCCGCGAGCTCCTGCCGAACAACGCGGTCGAGTACTTCGTCTCGTACTACGACTACTACCAGCCCGAGGCGTACGTCCCGCAGTCGGACACCTACATCGAGAAGGACTCCTCCATCAACGAGGAGGTCGAGCGGCTGCGCCACTCCGCCACCAACTCGCTGCTGACCCGGCGCGACGTGATCGTGGTCGCCTCCGTCTCCTGCATCTACGGTCTCGGCACGCCGCAGGAGTACGTGGACCGGATGGTCTCCCTCAAGGTCGGCGACGAGATCGACCGCGACCAGCTGCTCCGCCGCTTCGTCGACATCCAGTACACCCGCAACGACGTGGCGTTCGCCCGCGGTACCTTCCGGGTGCGCGGCGACACCATCGAGATCTTCCCGGTGTACGAGGAGCTCGCCGTCCGCATCGAGATGTTCGGCGACGAGATCGAGGCGCTCTCCACCCTCCACCCGCTCACCGGCGAGGTCATCAGCGACGACCAGCAGCTGTACGTCTTCCCCGCCAGCCACTACGTCGCCGGACCCGAGCGCATGGAGCGGGCCGTCAACGACATCGAGGCCGAGCTGGAGCAGCGGCTGGCCGAGCTGGAGAAGCAGGGCAAGCTCCTGGAGGCCCAGCGGCTGCGCATGCGCACCACGTACGACATCGAGATGATGCGCCAGATCGGCTCCTGCTCCGGCATCGAGAACTACTCGATGCACTTCGACGGCCGGCAGCCGGGCTCCCCGCCCAACACCCTCCTCGACTACTTCCCCGAGGACTTCCTGCTCGTCATCGACGAGTCGCACGTCACCGTGCCGCAGATCGGCGCCATGTACGAGGGCGACGCCTCCCGCAAGCGCACCCTCGTCGACCACGGCTTCCGGCTTCCCTCGGCGCTCGACAACCGCCCGCTGAAGTGGGAGGAGTTCCAGGAGCGGATCGGCCAGACCGTCTATCTGTCCGCGACCCCCGGCACCTACGAGCTGTCCCGCGGGGACGGCTTCGTCGAGCAGATCATCCGCCCGACCGGCCTCGTCGACCCCGAGGTCGTCGTCAAGCCCACCGAGGGCCAGATCGACGACCTGGTGCACGAGATCCGGCTGCGCACCGAGCGCGACGAGCGCGTCCTCGTCACCACGCTCACCAAGAAGATGGCCGAGGACCTCACCGACTACTTCCTCGAACTGGGCATCCAGGTCCGCTATCTGCACAGCGACGTCGACACCCTGCGCCGCATCGAGCTGCTGCGCGAGCTGCGCTCCGGCGAGTACGACGTCCTGGTCGGCATCAACCTGCTCCGCGAGGGCCTCGACCTGCCCGAGGTGTCCCTGGTCGCCATCCTCGACGCCGACAAGCAGGGCTTCCTGCGCTCCGGCACCTCGCTCATCCAGACCATCGGCCGCGCCGCCCGTAACGTCTCCGGCCAGGTCCACATGTACGCCGACACGGTCACCCCCGCGATGGCGCAGGCCATCGACGAGACCAACCGGCGCCGCGAGAAGCAGATCGCCTACAACAAGGCCCACGGCATCGACCCGCAGCCGCTGCGCAAGAAGATCAACGACATCGTCGCGACGATCGCGCGCGAGGAGATCGACACCGAGGAGCTGCTCGGTACGGGCTACCGCAAGTCGAAGGACGGCAAGGGCGCCAAGGCGCCGGTCCCCTCGCTCGCCGCGCACGCGCCGAAGCGGAAGGGTGCCAAGGCGGGCGCGACCATGGAGCTCGGCGACCGCCCGGCGACCGAACTGGCCGGGATCATCGAGGAGATGACCGACCGCATGAGGGCCGCCGCCGCCGAGCTGCAGTTCGAGGTCGCCGCCCGACTGCGCGACGAGGTGTCCGCACTGAAGAAGGAGCTGCGCCAGATGAAGGAGGCCGGACTGGCCTGACGGGCACTCCAGGGGGGGCGCTCCAGGGGGCAGGACGCGGCCCGGTGTGTTGCAAGACCGACACAAAACCGGGCCCGTCCGGGCGGGTTGTCAGTGCCCCTGCGTAGGGTGCTGAACACACCGATGAGAGGGGCAGCGCGTGACGGTCAACATGACCAAGGGACAGGCCATCAGCCTGGAGAAGCAGGGCGGGGGCAGCCTCACCTCCGTGCGGATGGGCCTGGGCTGGCAGGCGGCGCCCCGCCGCGGCCTGTTCGGCTCGCGCACGCGTGAGATCGACCTGGACGCCTCGGCCGTCCTCTTCGCCGACAAGCAGCCCGTGGACGTGGTCTTCTTCCGTCACCTGATCAGCGACGACGGCTCCGTCCGCCACACCGGCGACAACCTGGTGGGCGGCGTCGGCCAGGGCGGTGACGACGAGGCGATCCTGGTGGACCTCCAGCGGGTCCCGGTCCACATCGACCAGATCGTCTTCACGGTGAACTCCTTCACCGGCCAGACCTTCCAGGAGGTGCAGAACGCGTTCTGCCGCCTCGTGGACGAGACCAACGGCCAGGAGCTCGCCCGCTACACGCTCAACGGCGGCGGCCCGTACACGGCGCAGATCATGGCCAAGGTGCACCGCGCCGGTTCCGGCTGGCAGATGACGGCCATCGGCAACCCGGCCAACGGCCGCACCTTCCAGGACCTGATGCCGGCGATCTTCCCGGTCCTGTAAGCAGCGGTCCGGCAAGCGGCCGCAGCGCACACCTGCATACGGAGAGACGGAACAGATGACCGCCGAGCTGGTCCGGGGGCAGAACCACCCCCTGCCCCACACCCGCCTGGAGATCCGGGTCTCGGCCGGTCATCCGGTCGTCGCCGCGGCCACCCTCGCCGACGAGCAGGGCCGGATCGCCGGCCCCGAGGCCGTCGCCCACCCCGGGGCTGCCGCGCTGCCGGGGATCGAGGTGCCCCGGCAGGCCGCGGAGCGGCACCGGCTCGCGGTCGACCTGGAGGCCGTCCGGGACACCGTCCACCGGGTCTCCGTCCTCCTCGCCCTGCCCGTCGGCGCGGGCGGCCCCACCCGCTTCGGGGCCACGGCCGCCCCCGTCGTCAGCGTCACCGCACCCGACGGCACCGGCATCGCCGACTACACGATCAGCGGCCTCGACCGGGAGTCCGCGCTGATCGCCCTGGAGCTCTACCGCCGCCAGGGCGGCTGGAAGGTCAGGGCCGTCGGCCAGGGGTACGAGGGCGGACTCGCCGCCCTCCTCGCCGACCAGGGCCTCCCGGGCGCCGGGGAACTGGCCGGCTCGGTCCTGGAGGCCGTCGCCCAGGGCCTCGCCCGCTCGGTCGCAGCCCCGCCGCCGCGCCTCCCCGAGACCGACCGGGCCCGCCGGACCACCGCGACCCCCACCTCGGCCCCGTCCCCGACCCCCGCCCCGGCTCCCGCTCCCACCCCGGCTCCCGCTCCCGGCCCGGCCGCGCAGCCGCCCGCGAGCACCGGCCCCATCGACTACACCCACCCCGGCCGCCGCCCGGCCCCCGGGCCCGCCCCGGCGCCCCCGCGGCCCCCGCAGGACGCCGAGCCCACCGCGTACCCGACCCCGGTCGCCGGTGACGCGACCGGCTGGACGATGGACGAGCGGCTCTACAACCAGGTGTGGGGCATGTTCGAGGACCTGGCCCGGACCACCGCCGCGTACCGCAGCGCCTGCCAGTTCGCCGAGTCCCGCCTCGACCAGGAGCTCGACCGGGCCCTCTCCGACCCGCGGGCGAGGATCGGCGGAGCCGGCGACGCCGCGCGGGCCGAGGCCAGGGCGAAGCACGACGAGCTCACCGCCCGCGCCCGGGAGGCCCTGGACCGCGACCTCGCCCAGCTCACCGCCGAGTCCGAGGTCGTCGAGCCCGCGCTGCCGGCGGCCTACGCCCGCTGGGACAGCCCCGTCTGGCAGGCGTACCGCGTGCCCATGGAGGCGCCCATGGCCGTCCGCCTCGGCGATCTGCACCTCCCCGAGCGGACCGCGCTGCGCATCCCGTTCCTGGCCCGGCTGCCGCTCGCCCGCGGGCTCTGGGTGGACTCGGGGCGCGGCGACTCCCTGGCCGCCGCGCTGCTCGACGAGGCCGAGCTGCGCCGGGCCGCCCTGGAGTGCGCCGTCGCGCACGCCGTCCGGCTGCTCGCCGTGTACCCGGCGCACCGCTTCCGGGTACGGGTGATCGACGCGGCCGGAGCGGGCGCGGCCGCGTTCGCCCCGCTCGTCGAGGCGGGCGTGATCGAGGGGCCGCCGGCGGCCGGCGCGGCCGGGGTCTCGGCGGTCCTGGCGCAGCTCACCGAGCGGGTCGACCTGCTGCAGATGGCGCTGCGCGCCGAGGCCTCCGAGGACCTGCCGCCCGGCCTGGACACCGCGGAGGAGCTGCTGATCGTGCACGATTTCCCGCACGGTTTCGACGACCGCGCGGTCAACCTGCTGCGCTATCTCGCCGACGAGGGCCCGGCGGTCGGCACCCATCTGATGATGGTCGCGGACCGGGCGGACGCCGCGGCGTACGGGCCGGTGCTCGACCCGCTGTGGCGCTCGCTGACACGGCTCACGCCGGTGCCGGACGACCACCTCGCCGACCCGTGGGTCGGGCACGCGTGGACGTACGAGCCGCCGGTCTTCCCGGCGGGCAGCGGGGTGCTCCGGCAGGTGCTCGCCCAGGTGGCCGACGGACGTCGGCAATGGGGATCCGAACGGCTCTGACCTGCGCTTTTGGGTCGACTTTACCCTTCTCTTTACCTTTTCTTGGTTCTTCGGGTACTCTCTTTCCTGCGGAGGGGAGTACTCCCCAAGCGCGGCGTACCCGTCAGTACGGACAGGTCGGACACCTGATCCCGGGGCGCCGGCCCGTGGCCGGCGGCGATCGGCCGGCCCGGGTGGAAGAGACCTCCGGCAACGAGCAGGCTCCACGCGAGCCGTACGACGCCGGAGGCGCAGTGGACGTTTCGATGACCCTGTGGGTGCTGACCATCCTCGGTCTGGCCGCCCTCATCTCGGTCGACTTCTTCATCGGGCGCAAGCCCCACGACGTGTCGGTCAAGGAGGCCGGCATCTGGACGGTGGTCTGGATCGTCCTCGCCGCGCTGTTCGGCCTCGGCCTGATGGTCTTCGGCAACAGTCAGGCGTCCGGCGAGTTCTTCGCCGGATTCATCACGGAGAAGTCGCTCAGTGTCGACAACCTCTTCGTCTTCGTCCTGATCATGGCGAAGTTCTCCGTGCCCTCCCACCTCCAGCAGCGTGTACTGCTCGTGGGCGTGCTGATCGCGCTGGTGCTCCGCGCGATCTTCATCGCCGCCGGCGCCGCGATCATCACCAGCTTCTCCTGGGTCTTCTACCTCTTCGGCGCCTTCCTGATCTACACCGCCTGGAAGCTCATCAAGGAGGCCCGCTCCGACGAGGAGGAAGAGGACTTCGAGGAGAACCGTCTCCTCAAGTCCATCGAGAAGAAGTTCGGCGTCGCCGACCGTTACCACGGCACCAAGCTCTTCATCCGCAACAACGGCAAGCGGGTGCTGACCCCGCTGATGGTCGTCATGCTGGCCATCGGCACGACCGACGTGCTGTTCGCCCTCGACTCCATCCCGGCGATCTTCGGCCTCACCCAGGACCCGTACGTCGTCTTCACCGCCAACGCCTTCGCCCTCATGGGTCTGCGCCAGCTGTACTTCCTGATCGGCGGCCTGCTCAAGAAGCTGGTCCACCTCAGCTACGGCCTGTCGGTGATCCTCGGCTTCATCGGTGTGAAGCTGGTGCTGCACGCCCTGCACGAGTCGGGTGTCCACGTCCCCGAGATCTCGATCCCGTTCTCGCTCGCCGTCATCTGCGGCGTCCTGATCGTCACCACGATCACCAGCCTCATCGCTTCGAAGAAGCAGGCGCGGCGCGAGGCGGACGAGGCCGAGAAGGACACCGTCACGGCCTGACCCGCACCGGCCCCTTTCCGTGCTTATACGGGCTCCGGTTCCGGCTCCCGTACGGCCGTCCGGAGCGGCAGCGTCTCCGGGAGCAGCGCGAAGCAGCCCAGGCTCACCAGCGCCACCACCGTCAGATACGCGGCCACGCCCCACGGCGGGCCCGAGCGGCCCTCCGAGACCGCCGTCGCGACGATCGGGGTGAGCGCGCCGCCGAGGACGCCGGCCAGGTTGTAGCCGACGGCCGCGCCCGTGCAGCGCACCCGGGGTTCGTAGAGCTCCGGGAGGTACGCGGCGACCACGGCGAACATCGCGGTGAACGCCAGCAGCGAACCGAGGAAGCCGAGGAACATCAGCGGCGGGCGGCCGGTGTGCAGGAGGGCCACCATCGGGAACATCCACAGTGCCGAGGCGCCGCAGCCCGCCAGACACAGGA
Organism: Streptomyces sp. NPDC004788; assembly: GCF_053601115.1. Taxonomy (NCBI): domain Bacteria; kingdom Bacillati; phylum Actinomycetota; class Actinomycetes; order Kitasatosporales; family Streptomycetaceae; genus Streptomyces; species Streptomyces sp. NPDC004788. Next base: position 113,093 of record NZ_JBSGBF010000006.1, on the reverse strand, counting down.
TCCGGCGCCCGAAACGGTCGCCGAGGAGCGCCACGAACGGGGTCACCGCGCCCGAGACGGCCACCGCCCCCATCGCGCACCCGAGCATCACCGCGCTGGAGACGCCGAGGCGTTCCGTGCCGTAGGCGAGGGCCCAGGTGGAGACGGTGTAGAAGACGGCGTAGCCGACGGCCAGCGCGCCCGCGGTGAGCAGCACGAGCCTCCAGTGCCCGCGGACCACATCGGTGAGCGGGGCGTTCGCGCGGCGGCCCTCGGCGGCCAGCGCCTCGAACTGCGGGGTCTCCGCGAGCGAGGAGCGCAGCAGCAGCCCTGCGGCGGCGAGCAGCCCGGCCGCCCAGAACGGCACCCGCCAGCCCCAGGCGCGGAACTCCGCGTCGCTCAGGCCGGCGGTCAGCGCCAGCATCACGCCGTTCGCGAGGAGGAAGCCGACCGGCGGGCCGATCTGCGGGAAGCTCGCCCACAGCGCCCGCCGCCCCGCCGGAGCGTGCTCGGCGGTCAGCAGCACCGCACCGCCCCACTCCCCGCCGAGGCCGAGCCCCTGGAGGAAGCGCAGGACGAGCAGCAGCACGGGGGCGGCGACGCCGATCGACTCGTACGTGGGAACGCAGCCGACCGCGACCGTCGCGCAGCCGGTCAGCAGCAGCGAGGCGAACAGGACCGGGCGGCGGCCGTGGCGGTCGCCGACATGGCCGAAGACGACCGAGCCGAGCGGCCGGGACACGAAGCCCACCGCGAAGGTGCCGAAGGCGGCGAGGGTCCCGGCGACCGGGGAGAAGGACGGGAAGAAGAGCGGGCCGAGGACGAGCGCGGCGGCCGTGCCGTAGACGAAGAAGTCGAAGAACTCGATGGCCGTGCCGACGAGCGAGGCCGCTGCGAGCCGCCCCATGGAGGGCGACCGGCGGGCGGCGGGCGGCGACGGAGAGTGACTGGGGTGCATGTGGCGCCAACTACCCGCCCGCCGTCGCGGTTACGGGGGCGCGCGGGAGTGACCCGAGGGTCACCACCCGCGCACTGTCGTCACCTGCGCAGTGTCGTCATTCGCGCACTGTGATCATCCGCGCACTGTCGTCATCCACACATGGTCGTCATCCACGTGTGGTCGTCACCAGCCGCGCTCGCGCCACTCCGCCAGGTGCGGGCGCTCGGCGCCCAGAGTGGTGTCGCCGCCGTGGCCGGGATAGACCCAGGTCTCGTCGGGGAGGGCGTCGAAGAGCTTGGTCTCCACGTCGTGGAGGAGGCTCGCGAACCTCTCGGGATCCTTCTGTGTGTTGCCGACGCCGCCGGGGAAGAGGCAGTCGCCGGTGAACACGTGCGCGTGGCCGTGCGGGTCGTCGTAGACCAGGGCGATCGAGCCGGGGGTGTGTCCGACCAGGCGGCGGGCGGTCAGCTCGACCCGGCCGACCCTGATCGTGTCGCCGTCCTCGACGCGGACGTCGGTCGGGACGGGGATGCCCTCGGCGTCGTACGCACCCGCGTACGTCGTGGCGCCGGTGGCCTCGACGACCTCGGCCAGGGCCTGCCAGTGGTCGCCGTGCTGGTGGGTGGTGACGACGGCCTTGATGCCGTCGTCACCGATCAGGTTGAGCAGGGTCCGGGGCTCGTTGGCCGCGTCGATGAGGAGCTGCTCGCCGGTCGCCCGGCAGCGCAGCAGATACGCGTTGTTGTCCATCGGGCCGACCGCGACCTTCGAGATCATCAGGTCGGGCAGCTCGTGCACGTCCGCCGGTCCGCCGACCTTCACCGCTCCGCTGTACGTCATGGGCTCAGCCTAGCCCCGGCCACTGACAGGTGAAGCGGCAACTGCGGTTACAGCGGCGGGAGCTCGGGGAGTCCGTCGCCGGCCAGGACGGTGAGGTGAGCGCCCTTGTCGCCGCGGCCGGCCAGCCAGCCGAGCAGCTCCGCGGCGGTGCCGCCCAGGACGACGGGCTTGCCCTCGGTGCCGCCGGTGCGCCAGGACGGGGCGTCCTCGTCGTATCCGAGGCGCAGGGTCACCGGGGGCACGTCCGGGCGGCCGGACCAGCGGTCGGCGAGGAAGTCGATCTTCCGGAGCAGGAACTCCTCCGGCAGGTCCTCGAGCTCGTAGCCGGCGCCCAGGTCGACGTGGTGCAGCGCCACCTCGACCCAGCGCCGGAACGGGACCCGGGAGGCACTGTCGGTGACGCCGTTGCGCAGCTCGACGGTGCGGTTCCAGTCCGCGGGCTCCTCGCCCACGGCCTGGAAGCGGTCGGCGGTGGCGCGCAGGTCGGCGATCTGGACGTCGAGCGGCCGGGTGGCGTCCCGCTCGATGTCGGCGTCGCGGGTGGCGCCGTCCTTGTACATCGGCAGGCCTTGGAGGACGTTCACGAGGGCGTCGGCGTTGCGGGCGACGTGGGCCAGGACGTGGCCGCGGGTCCAGCCCGGAAGCCGTGACGGCTCGGCGAGAGCCGCGTTGTCCCAGGAGGAGACGGCGGCGATGAGCCGGTCGGTCGCCTCGCGCACTGAGGCGAGGTCATGCACATGGTCGATCATGGCGCCGACCCTAGGGGTTTCCGGGCCGGTCCGGCCAGGGCCCCGGGGCTCCGACCTGGGCGAAGGCCGAGGTGTGGCCACTCGTTCGGGTGAAGAAGGCAGCGGGTGGCCGGAAATCGAATGTGCGTGCTATAGGCTCGATGGAAGCATCCGGCATCCTTGGTTGTTGGGTCTTCAGGCACATCCGCTCTCTCAAGAAAGGTGCGGACCGGCGTGGCCGACCGTCTCATCGTCCGTGGCGCTCGCGAGCACAACCTCAAGAACGTCTCGCTCGACCTCCCCCGTGACTCGCTCATCGTCTTCACCGGGCTGTCCGGGTCGGGCAAGTCCTCCCTCGCGTTCGACACGATCTTCGCCGAGGGGCAGCGCCGGTACGTCGAGTCGCTCTCCTCCTACGCCCGTCAGTTCCTCGGCCAGATGGACAAGCCGGACGTCGACTTCATCGAAGGTCTGTCGCCCGCCGTCTCCATCGACCAGAAGTCGACCTCGCGCAACCCGCGCTCGACGGTCGGCACGATCACCGAGGTCTACGACTACCTCCGGCTGCTCTTCGCCCGCATCGGCAAGCCGCACTGCCCCGAGTGCCGCCGGCCGATCTCCCGCCAGTCGCCGCAGGCCATCGTCGACAAGGTCCTGGAGCTGCCCGAGGGCAGCCGCTTCCAGGTGCTCTCGCCGCTGGTCCGCGAGCGCAAGGGCGAGTTCGTCGACCTTTTCGCCGACCTCCAGACCAAGGGCTACAGCCGCGCCCGGGTCGACGGGCAGACGATCCAGCTCAGCGAGCCGCCGACGCTCAAGAAGCAGGAGAAGCACACCATCGAGGTGGTCGTCGACCGCCTCACCGTGAAGGACAGCGCCAAGCGCCGGCTCACCGACTCCGTCGAGACCGCGCTCGGCCTCTCCGGCGGCATGGTCGTGCTCGACTTCGTCGACCTCGCCGAGGACGACCCCGAGCGCGAGCGGATGTACTCGGAGCACCTCTACTGCCCGTACGACGACCTGTCCTTCGAGGAGCTGGAGCCGCGCTCCTTCTCCTTCAACTCGCCCTTCGGCGCCTGCCCCGACTGCACCGGCATCGGCACCCGCATGGAGGTCGACCCCGAGCTGGTCGTCCCCGACGAGGAGAAGTCGCTCGACGAGGGCGCCATCCACCCCTGGTCGCACGGCCACACCAAGGAGTACTTCGGCCGGCTCATCGGCGGCCTCTCCCAGGCCCTGGGCTTCCGCACCGACATCCCGTACGCCGGGCTGCCGCAGCGCGCCAAGAAGGCCCTGATGTACGGCCACAAGACCCAGGTCGAGGTGCGCTACCGCAACCGGTACGGCCGCGAGCGGGCCTACACCACCCCCGCCTTCGAGGGCGCCGTCTCCTTCGTGAAGCGGCGGCACAGCGAGGCCGAGAGCGACTCCAGCCGCGAGCGCTTCGAGGGGTACATGCGCGAGGTGCCCTGCCCCACCTGTGAGGGCACCCGGCTCAAGCCGATCGTCCTCGCCGTCACGGTGATGGAGAAGTCCATCGCCGAGGTCTCGGCGATGTCGATCAGCGACTGCGCCGAGTTCCTCGGCCGCCTCACCCTGAACGCCCGCGACAAGAAGATCGCCGAGCGGGTCCTCAAGGAGGTCAACGAGCGGCTGCGCTTCCTCGTCGACGTCGGCCTCGACTACCTCTCGCTCAACCGGGCCGCCGGCACCCTCTCCGGCGGCGAGGCCCAGCGCATCCGGCTCGCCACCCAGATCGGCTCCGGCCTGGTCGGCGTGCTCTACGTGCTCGACGAGCCGTCCATCGGCCTGCACCAGCGCGACAACCACCGCCTCATCGAGACCCTGGTCCGGCTGCGCGACATGGGCAACACGCTCATCGTGGTCGAGCACGACGAGGACACCATCAAGGTCGCCGACTGGGTCGTCGACATCGGCCCCGGCGCCGGCGAGCACGGCGGCAAGGTCGTCCACTCCGGACCGCTGAAGGAGCTGCTCGCCAACAAGGAGTCGATGACCGGGCAGTACCTGTCCGGCCGCAGGGCGATCGCGACCCCGGACATCCGCCGCCCCGTGGATCCCTCGCGCCGCCTCACCGTGCACGGCGCCCGCGAGAACAACCTCCAGGACATCGACGTCTCCTTCCCGCTCGGCGTCCTCACCGCCGTCACCGGTGTCTCCGGCTCCGGCAAGTCGACCCTGGTCAACGACATCCTCTACACCCACCTGGCGCGCGAGCTGAACGGCGCCAAGTCGGTGCCCGGCCGGCACACCCGGGTGGACGGCGACGACCTCGTCGACAAGGTCGTGCACGTCGACCAGTCGCCCATCGGCCGCACCCCGCGGTCGAACCCGGCGACCTACACCGGCGTCTTCGACCACATCCGCAAGCTCTTCGCGGAGACGATGGAGGCGAAGGTCCGCGGCTATCTGCCCGGCCGCTTCTCCTTCAACGTCAAGGGCGGCCGCTGCGAGAACTGCTCCGGCGACGGCACCATCAAGATCGAGATGAACTTCCTCCCGGACGTCTACGTCCCGTGCGAGGTCTGCCACGGCGACCGGTACAACCGGGAGACGCTGGAGGTCCACTACAAGGGCAAGTCCATCTCCGAGGTCCTGGACATGCCGATCGAGGAGGCCCTGGACTTCTTCGAGGCCGTCCCGACGATCTCCCGCCATCTGCGCACGCTGACCGAGGTCGGCCTGGGGTACGTCCGGCTCGGCCAGTCCGCGCCGACGCTCTCCGGCGGCGAGGCCCAGCGCGTCAAGCTCGCCTCCGAGCTGCAGAAGCGCTCCACGGGCCGCACGGTCTACGTCCTGGACGAGCCGACCACGGGCCTCCACTTCGAGGACATCTCGAAGCTGATCAAGGTCCTGTCCGGCCTGGTCGACAAGGGCAACTCGGTGATCGTCATCGAGCACAACCTGGACGTCATCAAGACCGCGGACTGGCTCATCGACATGGGCCCCGAGGGCGGCAGCGGCGGCGGTCTGGTCGTCGCCGAGGGCACGCCCGAGGAGGTCGCGTCGATCCCGGCCAGCCACACCGGCAAGTTCCTTCGCGAGATCCTCGGCGACCGCGTCAGCGACGCGGCGGCCACGGTCCCGGCCGCACGCGGCGCCAAGAAGGCGACGCCGGCGAAGAAGGCCCCGGCGAAGAAGGCCGCGGCCGCCAAGAGCACGACCAAGAAGGCCGTGCCCGCGCCCGCGAAGAAGACCGCCGCGAAGAAGACGACCGCCGCCCGGACCCGCAAGGCCTGACGGTCGCGGGACTGGGCCGGGCCGGTTCGGTCGCGCCGGGCTGGGCCGGGCTTCGAGGGGGCGTCCGCCGAAAGGCGGGCGCCCCCTCGGGCATGTCCCGGGCCGCAGGAGCTGCCCGGGGCCCTGGGAGGCTGCTTCGGGCTTCAGGACGTCCGCACGACCTGGCGACCTGGCCTAGCCGTCGACGAGCTCGTGCCCGTACGGGGGTTCCGCGCCCGCCCGCGTGCAGGTGATTGCCGCCGCGCGGGCCGCGAAGGACAGCAGCTCCCGCCAGTCCTCCGGGCCCAGGGCGGCCGGGGCACGGTCCGCCAGGCCGTGCAGCAGGGCCGCGTTCACCGTGTCGCCCGCGCCGATCGTGTCGACCACCCGCACCCGCACGGACGGCACGGACACCTCGAAGCCGCGTGTGAAGACCGTCAGACCCGCGCCGCCCCGGGTCAGCACCACCGCGTCCGGCCCGGCGGCCAGCCACTCCTCCGGAGACCCGTCCAGCCAGTCGGCGTCCTCCTCCGACAGCTTCAGGAGCGAGACGTACGGCAGCCAGCCCGTGAAGCGCTCCCGGTAGGCCGCAGGGTCCGGCAGCAGGCCCGGCCGGATGTTCGGGTCGAGCAGGGTGAGGGCGCCCTGCCAGTACGAGCGCCGCAGCAGCGCCTCGTACGCGCCGGCGCCCGGCTCCAGGGCCAGTGAGCAGGTCCCGAAGGCGATCGCCCGTACTTCCTCCGGCAGCCGCTCGGGCAGCGTGAAGAACCGGTCCGCCGTGCCCTCCACGTAGAAGCCGTAGCGCGCGGAGCCGTCCGGGCCCACCGAGGCCACCGCCAGCGTCGTGGGCTCCGGCCCGCGCTGCACCAGCCCGGTCGCCACGCCCGCCGCCCGCAGCCCCGCGAGCAGCGCCTCCCCGAAGGCGTCCGTCGACACCCGCGAACAGAAGGCGGCGTCCGCGCCGAGCCGCCCCAGGGCCACCGCCGTGTTGTACGGGCCGCCGCCCGGCCGCGGCAGCAGCGGCGACAGCGGGTCCGGCCCCCCGTCCGGGACCAGGTCGATCAGGGACTCACCGGCGACGACGATCACGTACCGGAACGTAACCCATGTCCCGCCCGGCACGACAGCCCTGCGTGACGGTGACGGACCTGGTGACGGACCTCGTGACGGGCCTGGTGACGGAGCCCGTGCGACCGTGGCAGGCCCGGCGCGGGGCCCGCGTCCCCTCTCGGGGCGACAGCCTGTGTCCCCGTGCCGGACCCGGCGACGGACCGGCGCCGGACCCGCGACAGACCCGCGCGAAAGGGAGCGAAACCCCGCCGGTATCGTCGGATGCCGGAACCGTCACCCCCGTCCCCCGTGGAGCGCTCATGTCCGGCCAGACCCCCCGCCGCACCGTACTGAAAGGCGCCGCCCTCGCCGGGGCCGCCGGGCTGGGTGTCGCCGCCTGCTCCACCGAGTCCAAGCTCGGTCACGCCGAGAACCCGACGCCGACCGCCCCCGTCACGCTCGGCTCGCCCGACGAGGTGCCCGTCGGCGGCGCCAAGCTCTACCGCGAGCAGCGCGTGCTGGTGCACTGCCCGGCCAAGGGCCAGTACAAGGCGTTCAGCGCCCAGTGCACCCACGCCGGCTGCCTCCTCGACCGGATCGAGGACAAGCACGGCAACTGCCCCTGCCACGGCAGCCGCTTCGACGTGGCCACCGGAGAGGCCGTCCAGGGCCCGGCGACCGTGCCGCTGCCCGAGGTCCCGGTGCGTGTCGAGAACGGCCAGCTGATCGCGGGCCCCAAGGCGTAACGCCCCAAGGTGTACCGCCACAGGGCGTAACGCCACAGGGTGCGACATCACAAGGCGTGATCAGAGCCCGGCGGGGCTCACGCCCAGTCCCAGTCGATCCCCAGGATCCCCGGGCGCACCCCCTGCTCCACGACGTGCACCGCGCGGTGCCGGCCGCTCAGCGTCAGCTCGGCCCGGCCGCCGCGCGGCGCCCCCGTCGACACCTGGGCGAACCGCCGGCAGCGCACCGGCAGCGCCGCCTCGTCGAAGCGGACCTGGAGCACGTACTGCCCGCCCGCGAAGCTGAACCCGCGCACGTACTCCCGGCTCGGACCGCCCGTACCGTCCTCGAAGCCGTACGAGAAGAGATACGTGTCCCCGGCCCGCAGCCGGGTGTCGAAGAGCAGCTCGGCGACGACCACCCCGGTCTCCGCGTGCCGCCGCACCCGCCCCGTGCGGCAGTTCTCCGTCGCCCGCACCACCACCCGCGACACCTCGCAGCCCGGGTCGCCCCGGTGTATCGCCAGATAGCGGTCGACGCCGTCCCGGTGCGCCCGCACCACCTGCTGCGAGTCCCGGCCGAGCAGCTCACGGCCCGCCCCGATCCGCACCCGCTCCTGGTGGCCCACCGTGTGCAGCCCGCCGTCCGCCGGGCACTCCAGCTCCGCGAGCAGCCGCTCGACCGCCCCCGAGGCCTCGACGAGCGAGCGGTACGGGCGGGTGGCCGGGCGTTCCACGTCGGCGCGGGCGGCGGCGTCCTCGGTGAGCAGCCGGATCAGCGAGTTGTCGGGCAGCTGGAGCACCTCCTCCAGGGCCCGCACCGCCTTCATCGACTCGGGCCGCTGCGGGCGGCGGGCGCCCTGCTGCCAGTAGCTCAGGCTCGTCACGCCGACCCGGACGCCCCGGTGCGCCAGATGGTGCTGGACCCGCTGGAGCGGCAGCCCACGCACGGCGAGCGCGGTGCGCAGCGCCAGGTGGAACGGACCCGTGTGCAGCAACTGCACGAGATCGGCCTCGGATTGGCCCACGAGGACTCCTCAGTGAACGTTCACGGTGGGGGAGGCGGAGCGGCTGCCGCCGACGGTGGGCGGGCAGGTGAGCCGGGGACGGCCGTTCACACCCGGGTCACACCGTTCACAGCGCGCCGTCACCCCGCATTGAAGCGTGTTGACCCGCTCCGGACAACGCCCGATGCTCCTCGCAGCGTCCGGACGCGCTCCTCTCCTCCGACTCCCCACATCCCCACCCCGGGAGGAACGCGATGCGCAGAAGCAAGCCGATCCTGGCGGCGCTGGCCGCGACCGCCGCCCTGTCGCTCGTCCCCGCCGCGCCGGCGAGCGCCGAGGACGTCGGCACCCTGTCGTACAAGCGCCTGGACATCACCATGCAGGCGCAGCAGAAGAGCAACTGGTGCTGGGCCGGCGCCGGGAACACCATCGCCACCTGGTACGGCCGCAGCTACACGCAGAACCAGTTCTGCAACGCGGCCTTCAACCGGCAGCAGGGCTACGACTGCCCCAACTGGCAGGCCACCCTCGCCAACGTGCAGAACGGGCTGAGCTGGGCCGGCATCAACCCGGGCTCGTACGTGGACGGATGGCTGCGCTACTCGACCGTGCAGACCGAGATCAACGCCGACCGGCCGGTCGAGACCCGGATCCAGTGGTCCAGCGGCGGCGGGCACATGCACGTCATCTACGGCTACGACGACGCCGACAGCTGGGTCTACTGGGGCGACCCCTGGCCGACCAGCGACCGCTACAACTGGGCCTCGCACGCCTGGTACGTGAACAACGGCTCGTTCTCCTGGACGCACTCGCTCTACCGGATCGGGGCGTGACGACGTGACGACGACGATGAGCGCACGCATACGGGTGGTGGCCCTCGCGGGTCTGCTGGTGGCTCTCGGCGCTGCCCCTGCCGGCGCCGCGCCGCTCCCCAGCGCGCCCACCCCGGAGCAGGCGGCCGCCGCGCCGCAGACCCTCGACATGGTCGCCCGCTTCTTCGCCCGGGACGCGCGGGACGTCCGGGGCGCCCGGGGCGGTGCCCTGGCCCGTACGGCGGCGAAGCCCCGCATCGAGGGCGCCGCCGTCCCCGTACGGCTCCTGTCGCCCGACTTCGTGGCCGGGAAGCCGGGGGCGCCGGTGGCCCGGGTCGAGTTCTACGCCGGCACGGCGGTCGCCGCCGACGGCCGGACGGCCTCGCTGTGGACCGTGCGCGGCGCGGGCGGCGGCTGGCAGGTGGTCAACATCGCCACCGGCGACGACGAACGGCGCTACACCGAGCAGGGGCGGCGGACGCTGCCCGGCGGTCTGGTCTTCCGCGAGCCGCAGATCGACGCGTGGTACGTGCAGAAGGGCACGAAGGTACTGCCCCTGGACGAGGACGCGACGCGGGCCGTCGGGAGGAACGGCACCACCCTCGCCGCGTACCGGACGCGGGTCGTCCGGGCGTACGGGGACAAGCTGCCGGGCTCCGCGTACGCGAGGAAGGGCGCAGCCGGCGGCTACGACTCCGGACCCGCCGTGCCCGCCGCCGACAGCGAGCCGACCGTCACGGCCACCTCCGCCGCGCTGGGCGCGAGCGCGCTGCTCGCACTGGCCCTGGCGGGCGCGACAGCGCTACGCCGCCGCCGCAACGCAGCGCGGACGCCCTGACACCCGGCGGCAGCGGCCCAGGCGGCCGCCACCGCCACCCCTCGCCCGCCCTCCGCACCCGACGGGTGCGGAGGGCGGGCAAACCCGGCCCGTCGGCCTGCCGTGGCCCTGCCCTCAGCCTCCGGCGCAGCCCCGGCCTTCCTCGACCCGCCGCGGGCGTCCCGCCCCACCCCGCCCGCCCCACCCGCACGGCCGCCACCACCCCGCCCCCCTCACTGCGCCAGGTACCCCCCGTCCACCGGCAGCACCGCGCCCGTCACGAACGACGCCTCGTCCGAGGCGAGGAAGAGGATCGCCGCGGCCACCTCCTCCGGGCGGCCGAAGCGGCCCATCGGGTGGGCGCGGGAGACGGTCTCCAGGTATTCGGGGCCGCCGGGCTCGTGGCGGGCGGCGGCTACGCGTTCGGTCTCGATGGTGCCGGGGGCGACCGCGTTGACGCGGATGCCGTGCGCGGCCCACTCCACCGCCAGGTGCTTGGTGAGGCCGGTCGCCACGAACTTGGCCGGGCCGTAGACGGCCTGGCGCGCCTGGCCGGCGACGCCGGAGACGGAGGAGGTGCAGACGATCGCGCCGCCGCCGCTCGTACGCATCGCCTCGATCGCGTACTTGCAGGTCAGGAACATGCCGCGGCCGTCGACCGCCATCACCCGGTCGAAGTCCGCGGCGCTCGCCTCCACCACGTCGAGCAGCGGGATCACGCCGGCGTTCGCCACCAGGACGTCGAGCCGGCCGAAGCGGTCCACCGCGGTGGTGATCATGCGGCGGGCGTCGGCGTCGTCCGAGACGTCGCCCACCACCGTCACCACGTCGTCGCCGAGCGTGCCGTCGCCGAGCCGCTCCTCGTCCACGTCCGTCGCCACCACCCGCGCGCCCTCCGCAGCGAAGCGCAGCGCCGTCGCGCGGCCGATTCCGCTGGCCGCGCCCGTCACCACGCACACCCGGCCGGCGAGCCGTCCTGAACCCTGGTTCGTCATGCCCGGGCAACGAGCGGGCGCGGCCTGAGTGTCGGTCCCCGCCAGTAGGGTGGGGACCATGGCCGACCCCTCCAGCTACCGCCCCAGGCCGGGAGAGATCCCCGACTCGCCGGGGGTCTACAAGTTCCGCGACGAGCACCGCCGGGTGATCTACGTCGGGAAGGCGAAGTCCCTGCGTCAGCGGCTCGCGAACTACTTCCAGCCGCTCGCGAGCCTGCACCCGCGCACCGCGACGATGGTGACCACGGCCGCCTCCGTGGAGTGGACGGTCGTGTCGACGGAAGTCGAGGCGCTGCAGCTGGAGTACTCCTGGATCAAGGAGTTCGACCCCCGGTTCAACGTCAAGTACCGGGACGACAAGAGCTACCCGTACCTCGCGGTGACCCTGAACGAGGAGATCCCGCGCGTCCAGGTCATGCGCGGCCACAAGAAGAAGGGCGTGCGCTACTTCGGGCCGTACGCGCACGCGTGGGCGATCCGCGAGACCGTCGACCTGATGCTGCGGGTCTTCCCGGTGCGTACGTGCTCCGCGGGCGTGTTCCGCAACGCCGCCTCGGCCGGCCGGCCCTGCCTGCTCGGCTACATCGGCAAGTGCTCGGCGCCCTGCGTCGGCCGGGTCACCCCCGAGGAGCACCGCGAACTGGCCGACGACTTCTGCGACTTCATGGCCGGCCGCACCGGCACGTACCTCCGCCGCCTGGAGAAGCAGATGATGCTCGCGGCCGAGGACATGGAGTACGAGAAGGCCGCCCGGCTGCGCGACGACATAGAGGCGCTGCGCAAGGCGATGGAGAAGAACGCGGTGGTGCTCGCCGACGCCACCGACGCCGACCTGATCGCGCTCGCCGAGGACGAGCTGGAGGCCGCCGTCCAGATCTTCCACGTGCGCGGCGGACGCGTGCGCGGCCAGCGCGGCTGGGTCACCGACAAGGTCGAGGCCGTCGACACGGCCGGGCTCGTCGAGCACGCCCTCCAGCAGCTGTACGGCGAGGAGAGCGGCGACGCGGTCCCCAAGGAGGTCCTGGTCCCCGCCCTGCCCGAGGACGAGGGGGCCGTCACCGCCTGGCTCTCCGGCCGCCGCGGGTCGAACGTGTCGCTGCGCATACCGCAGCGCGGCGACAAGAAGGCCCTGATGGAGACCGTCGCGCGCAACGCGCAGCAGGCGCTCGTGCTGCACAAGACGAAGCGGGCCAGCGACCTGACCACGCGCTCCCGGGCCCTGGAGGAGATCGCCGAGGCCCTGGACCTGGACTCGGCGCCGCTGCGCATCGAGTGCTTCGACATCTCGCACCTGCAGGGCGAGGACGTCGTGGCCTCCATGGTCGTCTTCGAGGACGGGCTGCCGCGCAAGAGCGAGTTCCGCCGCTTCCAGATCAAGGGTCGTGTCGGAGACACGCAGGTCTGGCACGGCCAGGGACAGGACGACGTCCGGTCCATGCACGAGGTGATCAGCCGCCGCTTCAGGCGCTACCTCGCCGAGAAGGAGCGGACGGGGGAGTGGGGCGACGGCGAGGTGCCGGCCGACGCCCCCGAGGACGACGGGCGGCCCAAGCGCTTCGCCTACCCGCCGCAGCTCGTCGTCGTCGACGGCGGACAGCCGCAGGTCGCCGCCGCCCGGCGGGCCCTGGACGAGCTCGGCATCGACGACGTGGCCGTCTGCGGCCTCGCCAAGCGCCTGGAGGAGGTCTGGCTGCCCGGCGACGACGACCCGGTCGTGCTGCCGCGCTCCTCCGAGGGCCTGTACCTCCTCCAGCGGGTGCGTGACGCGGCTCACGACTTCGCCATCCGCTACCAGCGGTCCAAGCGCAGCAAACGCATCCGCACCAGCCCGCTGGACGCCGTCCCCGGCCTCGGCGAGACGCGGAAACAGGCGCTCATCAAGCATTTCGGCTCGGTCAAACGGCTCCGGCAGGCGACAATCGACCAGATCTGCGAGGTCCCCGGCATGGGCCGGAAGACGGCCGAGGCCGTGGCGGTGGCCCTCGCGCAGGCGGCCCCGGCCGCGCCCGCCGTGAACACGGCCACAGGAGAGATCATGGAAGACGACGGGGGCACCACGGCATGACCGAGAACGACCGGCACGACCAGCACATCGAGTACGAAGACGGAGCACCGGACATGGACACGGGCACCCCAGAGCCCGCCGGCGAGAACAACGGCGAGAACAACAACGCCGACGCGGCCATCCCCGAACTGGTGATCATCTCCGGCATGTCCGGCGCCGGCCGGTCCACCGCGGCGAAGTGCCTGGAGGACCTCGGCTGGTTCGTCGTCGACAACCTGCCGCCCGCGCTGATCCCCACCATGGTGGAGCTCGGCGCCCGCTCCCAGGGGAACGTGGCCCGGATCGCGGTCGTCGTCGACGTCCGCGGCCGGCAGTTCTTCGACAACCTCAAGGACTCCCTCGCCGCCCTCGACGCCCAGCAGGTCACCCGCCGGATCGTCTTCCTGGAGTCCTCCGACGAGGCCCTCGTCCGGCGCTTCGAGTCGGTCCGCCGCCCGCACCCGCTCCAGGGCGACGGCCGCATCGTCGACGGCATCGCCGCCGAGCGCGACCTGCTGCGCGAGCTGCGCGGCGACGCCGACCTGGTGATCGACACCTCCAGCCTCAACGTGCACGAACTGCGCGCCAAGATGGACGCCCAGTTCGCCGGCGAGGAGGAGCCCGAGCTGCGGGCCACCGTGATGTCGTTCGGCTTCAAGTACGGCCTGCCGGTCGACGCCGACCTCGTCGTCGACATGCGCTTCCTGCCGAACCCGCACTGGGTCCCCGAGCTGCGCCCCTTCACCGGCCTCAACGAGGAGGTCGCCAACTACGTCTACAACCAGCCCGGCGCCAAGGAGTTCCTGGACCGCTACACCGAGCTGCTCCAGCTGATCGCCGCCGGCTACCGCCGCGAGGGCAAGCGCTACGTGACCATCGCCGTCGGCTGCACCGGCGGCAAGCACCGCTCGGTGGCCACCGCGGAGAAGCTGGCCGCCCGCCTGGCCTCGGAGGGCGTCGAGACCGTCGTCGTCCACCGGGACATGGGGCGCGAGTGAAGCCGTACCGCCGGCGCACGTCCACCCTGTCCGTACGGCGCACGCTGCGCAGGCGCGGCGCCCAGCCCAAGGTCGTCGCCCTCGGCGGCGGCATGGGCCTGTCGGCCTCCCTCGCCGCGCTGCGCCGGATCACCGGCGACCTGACCGCCGTGGTCACCGTCGCCGACGACGGCGGCTCCAGCGGCCGGCTCCGCGAGGAGCTCGGCGTGCTGCCGCCCGGTGACCTCCGCAAGGCGCTCGCCGCGCTGTGCGGCGACGACGACTGGGGCCAGACCTGGGCGCGGGTCATCCAGCACCGCTTCCAGTCCAAGGGCGAGATGCACGGCCACGCCGTCGGCAACCTGCTGATCGTCGCCCTCTGGGAGCAGCTCGGCGACCCCGTACAGGCCCTGGACCTGGTCGGCAGGCTGCTCGGGGCGCAGGGCCGGGTGCTGCCCATGTCCGCCGTGCCGTTGGAGCTCCAGGCCCTGGTCAGGGGCCACGACCCGGCGCGCCCGCAGGACATCGACACGGTACGGGGCCAGGCCACCGTGGCGCTCACGCCCGGTGAGGTGCAGTCGGTGCACCTGGTGCCGCACGACCCGCCGGCGGTGCCCGAGGCGGTCGCCGCCGTCCTGGACGCGGACTGGGTGGTCCTCGGCCCGGGCTCCTGGTTCTCGTCGGTGATCCCGCACCTCCTCGTGCCCGAGCTCCTCGACGCCCTGATGGAGACCAAGGCCCGCCGGGTGCTCTCGCTGAACCTCGCGCCGCAGCCCGGAGAAACCGAGGGCTTCTCCCCGCAGCGTCATTTGGAGGTTTTGGCCCGACACGCCCCTAAACTCGCCCTGGACGTGGTGCTGGCCGACGAGGCCGCCGTGCCCGACCGCGAGTCACTGGCCGACGCCGCCAAGCGGCTCGGCGCCGCGGTCGAGCTGGCGCCGGTGGCCAGGCCCGACGGTGCTCCGAAGCACGACCCGGAGCTGTTGGCCGCCGCGTACGACCGTATTTTTCGGATGCATGGAAGGATCGGCCCATGGCGATGACGGCAGCGGTGAAGGACGAGATCTCCCGGCTTCCCGTCACCCGGACCTGCTGCAGGAAGGCCGAGGTCTCGTCGATCCTGCGGTTCGCGGGCGGGCTGCACCTGGTGAGCGGCCGGATCGTGATCGAGGCGGAGCTGGACACCGCGATGGCGGCCCGCCGGCTCAAGCGGGACATCCTGGAGATCTTCGGGCACAGTTCCGAGCTGATCGTGATGGCCCCCGGCGGGCTGCGCCGCGGCTCGCGCTTCGTGGTGCGCGTGGTCGCCGGCGGCGACCAGCTGGCCCGGCAGACCGGTCTGGTGGACGGCCGCGGCCGCCCCATCCGCGGGCTGCCCCCGCAGGTCGTGTCCGGGGCCACCTGTGACGCCGAGGCGGCCTGGCGCGGCGCCTTCCTGGCGCACGGCTCGCTGACCGAGCCGGGCCGCTCCTCCTCCCTGGAGGTCACCTGCCCCGGCCCGGAGGCCGCGCTCGCCCTGGTCGGCGCCGCCCGCCGGCTCTCCATCGCGGCCAAGGCGCGTGAGGTGCGGGGCGTGGACCGGGTCGTGGTCCGCGACGGCGACGCCATCGGCGCCCTGCTGACCCGGCTCGGCGCGCACGAGTCGGTGCTCGCCTGGGAGGAGCGGCGGATGCGGCGCGAGGTCCGCGCCACCGCCAACCGGCTCGCCAACTTCGACGACGCCAACCTGCGCCGCTCCGCACGCGCCGCCGTGGCCGCCGGTGCCCGCGTCCAGCGGGCCCTGGAGATCCTCGGCGAGGAGGTGCCCGAGCACCTGGCCGCCGCCGGCCGGCTGCGCATGGAGCACAAGCAGGCGTCCCTGGAGGAGCTGGGCGCGCTCGCCGACCCGCCGCTCACCAAGGACGCGGTGGCCGGCCGGATCCGCCGGCTGCTCGCCATGGCCGACAAGCGGGCGCAGGACCTGGGCATCCCCGGGACCGAGTCCAACCTGACGGAGGAGCTGGACGACAGTCTCGTCGGCTGAGTCCCGCGCGACCCCCGACTCGGAGTCAACTCCCCACTGCCGGTGCCTTTCTGAGGTACCGGCAGTTCCGTTTGGCGGGCTTCCGTCGACGCGCCGACGGCACTCTTGACAGGGGTACGAGCCCCCACGAGCCTGGCGTCTGTTCACTTTCGTGGCAGACAACGGCAAGGGGGGCTTATGAGACGCGGAGCGAGATCGATCCTCGCCGCGGCTTCACTGCTGATCGCGGGTCTGGTGGCGGCACCTGTCGCCGGAGCGCAGCCGAACCACGGGAACGACACCGACGCCCTCACCGTCTACCGGGCGACGGTCACCAAGGAGCAGATGCCGCTCCTGCTCGACGCCGGCACCGACGCGCACGAGCTGACCGAGCAGGTGCCCGCCAGGGGCGCCGCCACCGTCGAGCTCTACCTCACCGCCACGCAGGCCGCGCAGCTGCGCCGGGAGGGCGTCGCCCTCGCCGAGCACACGCTGTCCGCGCAGGCCGAGAAGCGCGTCGCGGCCGCAGGCGACGGCGTCTTCCGCCCGTACGGCGGCAAGGGCGGCCTCAAGCAGGAGATCCTGGACACCGCCCGGGCCCACCCCGACCTCACCAAGGTCGTCTCCATCGGCAAGACCCTCAGGGGCCAGGACATCCTCGCGCTGAAACTGACCAGGGACGCGCGGAAGACCAAGGACGGGTCCCGGCCCGCCACCCTGTACATGTCCAACCAGCACGCCCGCGAGTGGATCACCCCGGAGATGACCCGGCGGCTGATGCACTACTACCTCGACGGCTACGGCAAGGACCCCCGGCTCACGAAGATCGTCGACACCACCGAGCTGTGGTTCGTCATCTCCGCCAACCCGGACGGCTACGACTTCACCCACGCCGACCCGGCCAACCGCCAGTGGCGCAAGAACCTGCGCGACAACGACGGCGACGGGAAGATCGGCCCCGGCGACGGCGTCGACCTCAACCGCAACTTCGCCTACAAGTGGGGCTACGACAACGAGGGCTCGTCCCCCGACCCGGCCGACGAGACCTATCGCGGCGCCCGCGCCATGTCCGAGCCGGAGACCCGCGCCCTGGACGCCTTCGAGAAGCGCGTCGGCTTCCGCTACGGCGTCAACTACCACTCCGCCGCGCAGCTCCTGCTGTACGGCGTGGGCTGGCAGGTCGCCACCGACACCCCCGACGACGTGGCCCTCAAGGCGCTCGCCGGGACCCCGCAGAAGCCCGCGATCCCCGGCTACCGCTCGCAGGTCTCCTCCGAGCTCTACATCACCAACGGCGAGGCCGACGGCCACGCCGCGAACGTCAACGGGATGCAGATGTTCACCCCGGAGATGTCGACCTGCGCCACCGCCTCCCGCGTGGACCCGAACGACGCCTGGGACCCGGCGGACTGCGCCTCGGTCTTCACCTTCCCGGACGACGAGAAGCTGATCCAGGCCGAGTTCGCGAAGAACATCCCCTTCGCGCTCGCCGTCGCCGAGACCGCCGCCCACCCGGACCGCCCGGTCTCCCCGGTCGGCATCGACGCCCCCGACTTCACCCCGAGCGCCTTCACCGCCTCGTACGCCCGCGGCGCGGACCAGCAGGTGTCCGTCACCGCCCGCAAGTCGCTGCGCGGCAAGACGCTCGACTACCGGATCAACGGCGGCCGCGTCCACCGCGGGAAGCTGGAGGCCTGGCAGGGCGGCGAGACCTACGGCGGCGGGGACAACCTCTACTTCGACGAGTACCGCGGCGTGGTCCAGGGCGCCCGGCCCGGCGACCGGGTCGAGGTCTGGTACACCGCCCGCACCCGGGAGGGCAGGGCGACCGCGTCCACCTCGTTCACGTACACCGTGGCGCAGCGGCCCCGCGCCGACGTCCTCGTCCTCGCCGACGAGGGCGGCACGGGCGCCGCGAAGAACGCCGACACCTATGTGCGGGCGCTCGCCGCCGCCGGCCGGAAGGCGGCCGTCTGGGACGTCGCCACGCAGGGCACCCCGCACCCGCTGGGCGTGCTGAGCCACTTCCGCACCGTCGTCTGGTACAGCGGCGCCGAGCAGCCCTCCGGGGGCACCCTGCTCGCCGTCCGCGCCTACCTCAACGAGGGCGGCAAGCTGATCAACGCCGGCGAGAAGTCCGGCGGGCTCGTCCAGGTCGGCCGGGCCGAGTCCAACGACTTCGCCCAGTACTACCTGGGCGCCTACCACCGCGCCGGCCTGAACGCCCCGCCGTCCTTCAACGGCTCCGGCCGCCTCGGCGGCGCCGGCACGGGCCTCGCGGCCGCGGCCGGCAACCCGCTCGACAACGCGGGCGCCTACACCGTCACCTCCGACACCCTCACGCCGAAGGAGTTCCCGCAGTTCGCCTCCAGCGCCTCCGCGGGCGACTACCCCGGCATCCGCACCCCCTTCGAGCCGTACGAGGGCAGCCGCTTCGCCGCGCTGCGCCACGCCGACGACACCTGGGGCCGGCTCGCCCGGACCGTGGACCTCACCGGCGTCGCCGCCGCCTCGCAGCCGAACCTGACCTTCCAGGTCAGCTACGACACCGAGCCCGGCTACGACAACGTGATCGTCGAGGCCCACACGGTCGGGCAGGACGACTGGACCACGCTGCCCGACGTCAACGGCGGCACCTCCACCGAGCCGCCCACCGACTGTGGCGAGGGCTTCTACGTCCGCGGTCACCCCTTCCTCGCCCACTACCTCACCGTCGGGGCGGACGGCTGCGCGGCCACCGGCACCACCGGCGCGTGGAACGCCTTCACCGGCCCCTCCAACGGCTGGCGGCAGGCCAGGATCGACCTGAGCGCCTACGCGGGCAAGCGGGTCGAGCTGGCGATCTCGTACGTCTCCGACGGCGGCACCGGAGAGATGGGCGCGTTCGTCGACGAGCTCCGGCTGACCGCCGGCGCGACGGCCGACACCGAGGGGTTCGAGTCCGGAATGGGCGCTTGGTCCGTACCGGGAGCGCCGGCCGGAAGCCCCGGCAACGGAAACGACTGGACTATTTCCGGGGCGCTGTTCCATTCACAGGCGGCGGTCACCACCCGTGACACCGTCCTCCTCGGCTTCGGTCTGGAGCACGTCCCGAATGCGGCGGAACGGGCGGCTCTGCTGAGAAAGGCGCTGAATTCGCTCCGACGCTGAATGGGCTGCTCAGGCGAGCATCGATTTTCGTCACTCTGGGTAGCGGTAGCCGAGGTTCCGGGGCGGTCCATACCTGGCGATAGATCCGGGTTGTCGGCCTTTTCCCGGCAGTTTCCGGGCGCATCCGGCCGTACGCGATGTCACTCAAAGGCGTCAGGAGAGGTAGGGTCGTAAGCGGTCGGGGACATCCCAAAAATGAAGCTCGCCGGGCGTCTGAAACCCGGCGTACCTAACGAGGAGATCGGTTCGTGACGATCCGCGTAGGCATCAACGGCTTTGGCCGTATCGGTCGCAACTACTTCCGCGCGCTCCTTGAGCAGGGTGCCGACATCGAGGTCGTGGCCGTCAACGACCTGGGCGACACCGCGACCACCGCACACCTGCTGAAGTACGACACCATCCTGGGCCGCCTCAAGGCCGAGGTGAGCCACACCGCCGACACCATCACCGTCGACGGCCACACCATCAAGGTGCTGTCCGAGCGCAACCCGGCCGACATCCCGTGGGGCGAGCTCGGCGTCGACATCGTCATCGAGTCCACCGGCATCTTCACCAACCGGGACGACGCCGCCAAGCACCTCGCCGGCGGCGCCAAGAAGGTCCTCATCTCGGCTCCGGCCAAGAACGAGGACATCACCATCGTCATGGGCGTCAACCAGGACAAGTACGACGCGGCCAACCACCACGTCATCTCCAACGCGTCCTGCACCACCAACTGTGTCGCGCCGATGGCCAAGGTCCTCGACGAGAACTTCGGCATCGTCCGCGGTCTGATGACCACGGTCCACGCGTACACCAACGACCAGCGCATCCTGGACTTCCCGCACAAGGACCTGCGCCGCGCCCGCGCCGCCGCGGAGAACATCATCCCGACCACGACGGGTGCCGCCAAGGCCACCGCCCTGGTCCTCCCGCAGCTCAAGGGCAAGCTCGACGGCATGGCCATGCGCGTCCCGGTCCCGACCGGCTCGGTCACCGACCTGGTCGTGGAGCTCTCCCGCGAGGTCACCAAGGACGAGGTCAACGCCGCGTTCAAGAAGGCCGCGGACGGCGAGCTCAAGGGCATCCTGTTCTACACCGAGGACGAGATCGTCTCCTCGGACATCGTGAGCGACCCGGCCTCCTGCACCTTCGACTCGTCGCTGACGATGGTCCAGGAGGGCAACTCGGTCAAGGTCCTCGGCTGGTACGACAACGAGTGGGGTTACTCCAACCGCCTCGTCGACCTCACCGTCTTCGTCGGCGGCCAGCTCTAAGCTCTCTAAGCTTCTGAGCGGGCTTTCGATGTGAAGCAGGGCTCGGGCAGTGCGATGACGCACTGCGCGAGCCCTGTGTCGTGTGCTCCACCGTGCGTACCAAGGAGTCAGAGAAACAGATGAAGACGATCGACGAGCTGCTCGCCGAGGGCGTCAACGGCAAGCGGGTGTTCGTCCGCGCCGACCTCAACGTGCCCCTCGACGGCACCACCATCACCGACGACGGCCGCATCCGCGCCGTCCTCCCGACCGTGAAGGCGCTCGCCGACGCCGGCGCCCGCGTCGTGGTCGCCTCGCACCTGGGCCGCCCCAAGGGCGCCCCGGACCCGCAGTTCTCCCTCGCCCCGGCCGCCGCGCGCCTCGGCGAACTGCTCGGCGCCGACGTCGCCTTCGCGACCGACACGGTCGGCGACTCGGCCAAGGCCACCGTCGCGGGCCTCTCCGACGGCCAGGTCGCCGTCATCGAGAACCTCCGCTTCAACGCGGGCGAGACCTCGAAGGACGACGCCGAGCGCGCCGCCTTCGCGGGCGAGCTGGCCCGGCTCGCCGACGTCTACGTCGGCGACGGCTTCGGCGCCGTGCACCGCAAGCACGCCTCGGTCTTCGACCTCCCGGGCAAGCTGCCGCACTACGCCGGCTACCTCATCGCCACCGAGGTCGGCGTCCTCAAGAAGCTCACCGAGGACGTCAAGCGCCCCTACGTCGTCGTCCTCGGCGGCGCCAAGGTCTCCGACAAGCTGGGCGTCATCGACAACCTGCTGCAGAAGGCCGACCGCATCCTCATCGGCGGCGGTATGGCCTACACCTTCCTGGCCGCCAAGGGCCACGAGGTCGGCATCTCGCTGCTCCAGGCCGACCAGAAGGGCAAGTGCCTGGAGTACCTGGCGGAGGCGGAGAAGCGCGGCGTCGAGTTCGTGCTCCCCGTCGACGTCCTGGTCTCCGCCGACTTCCCGGACCTGAAGACGAAGGCCCCGGCCAACCCCGACACCGTCGCCTCGGACGCCATCCCGGCGGACAAGGAGGGCCTGGACATCGGCCCGGAGACCCGGAAGCTCTACGCGGCGAAGCTCGCCGACGCGGGCACGGTCTTCTGGAACGGCCCGATGGGCGTCTTCGAGCACCCCGACTACGCGAACGGCACCAAGGCCGTCGCCCAGGGCCTGCTCGACTCGGCGGCCTTCACCGTCGTCGGCGGCGGCGACTCGGCCGCGGCCGTCCGCCAGCTGGGCTTCGACGAGAATGCATTCGGCCACATCTCGACCGGCGGCGGCGCCTCCCTCGAATACCTCGAGGGCAAGACGCTTCCCGGCCTCGCCGCACTGGAGGACTGACCCCCTTATGAGCACCACCCGCACCCCGCTGATGGCGGGCAACTGGAAGATGAACCTCAACCACCTCGAGGCCATCGCCCACGTCCAGAAGCTCGCCTTCGCGCTCACCGACAAGGACCACGACGCCGTCGAGACGGCGGTCCTCGTGCCCTTCACCGACCTGCGCTCCGTGCAGACCCTGGTCGACGGCGACAAGCTGAAGATCAAGTACGGCGCCCAGGACCTCTCGGCCCACGACTCCGGCGCGTACACCGGCGAGATCTCCGGCCCCATGCTGGCGAAGCTGAAGTGCGCCTACGTCGCCGTCGGCCACTCCGAGCGCCGCCAGTACCACGCCGAGAACGACGAGGTCTGCAACGCCAAGGTGAAGGCCGCCTTCAAGCACGGGATCACCCCGATCCTCTGCGTCGGCGAGGAGCTGGACGTCCGCGAGGCCGGCAACGCCGTCGCGCACACCCTGGCCCAGGTCGAGGGCGGCCTCAAGGACGTCCCGGCCGAGCAGGCCGAGACGATCGTGATCGCCTACGAGCCGGTGTGGGCCATCGGCACCGGCAAGGTCTGCGGCGCCGACGACGCGCAGGAGGTCTGCGCGGCGATCCGCGGCAAGCTCGCCGAGCTGTACTCGCAGGAGCTCGCCGACAAGGTCCGCATCCAGTACGGCGGCTCCGTCAAGGCCGGCAACGTCGCCGAGATCATGGCGCAGGCCGACATCGACGGCGCCCTGGTCGGCGGTGCCTCGCTCGACGCGGACGAGTTCGTCAAGATCGTCCGCTTCCGCGACCAGTGATGATGTAGAGCGGCGGAGACGATCCGTCGTACCCTTGCGGGGGTCGGGCAGGTACCCTGTCCGGCCCCCGTCCGTACAAGTCCGAGGAAGTTGGTCCAGCCGTGGTTATGGGGTTTTCGATCGCCCTGATCGTCTTCAGTGCGCTGCTGATGCTGCTCGTGCTGATGCACAAGGGCAAGGGCGGCGGCCTCTCCGACATGTTCGGTGGCGGCATGCAGTCCTCCGTCGGCGGCTCCTCGGTCGCCGAGCGCAACCTCGACCGGATCACCGTGGTCGTCGGTCTGCTGTGGTTCGCCTGCATTGTCGTACTTGGTCTGCTGATGAAGTTGGACGGGTAACTCCAATCACTGGACGCGCGTTGGGCCTTACGTAGACTGGGGCATCTTCGAGCACCATCACGCAGGGAGTTACGACCGTGGCAAGTGGCAACGCGATCCGGGGAAGCCGGGTCGGAGCGGGGCCGATGGGGGAGGCCGAGCGGGGCGAGTCCGCACCGCGTCTCCGCATCTCCTTCTGGTGCTCGAACGGGCACGAGACCCAGCCCAGCTTCGCCAGTGACGCAACTGTGCCGGACACCTGGGACTGCCCGCGCTGTGGTTTCCCGGCCGGCCAGGACCGGGACAACCCGCCGGACCCGCCGCGCACCGAGCCGTACAAGACGCACCTCGCGTACGTGCGGGAGCGGCGCAGCGACGCGGACGGCGAGGCGATCCTGGCCGAGGCGCTCGCGAAGCTGCGGGGCGAGATCTGAACACCGGTGGAACGGGCTCTGTGCGCAGGGCCCGTTCTCTCGTTTCCGGCGCTTGGTCGCTTGGTCGCTAGGGGGTGTCTTGTCGATCAGGCCGGATCAGGGAGCGGCGTCTGGTGCATGGGGTCTCCCCAGGCCCGCAGGGCCTAGGGGACGCATCGCAAGGCGGAGGAGGGAGTCCATGCGGAGCATCGGCGACCGACGACAACGCGGCGAGGCGCGGTGCTGGGGGCACCTCCCAGGCGAAGCTCTGGGGGAGTCGCGAGCCCGGCATGATCGGCGAGACACCCCCTAGGTCCGGTGGCCGTCGGCGATGTGCGCGGTGAGCGCGAGGGCGGCCGTGGCGCGCGAGTGGGTCAGCTGCGCCACGCGCGCGTAGAGGCAGTCGAGGATCAGCAGGACCGAGTGGCGGGCGCCGAAGCCGCCGTGCCGGAAGCCGGTCTCGGCGGACGTCGAGGTGAGGTGCGTCCCGGCCGCCCGCGCCACCGCGGAGCGCGGGTCGCCCGTGACGGCCACCGTCGCCGCGCCCCGCTCGGCCGCGAGCTTCAGCGGCGCCAGGACCTCACGCGTCGCGCCGGAGTGGGACAGCGCGACCACCGCGTCGGCCGGCGTGAGCAGCGCGGCCGAGGTCTCCGCCGCGTGCACCTCGGTCCACGCGCGGGCCTCGCACCCGATGCCGAACAGCCGGGCCCGGGTTTCGAGCGCGAGCACCCCCGAGGCGCCCACCCCGTACACGTCGATCCGCCGCGCCTGCGCGAGCGCCCGGGCCGCCCGCTCCAAGGCGTCGAGGTCGAGCCGCTCGGCGGTCGCGCGCAGAGCGCCCAGATCGGCCTGGGCGACGGCGGCGACGACGCGGTCGAGCGGGTCGTCGGGCCCGAGGTCGGGGCCGAGCGGACCCGGCTCCTCGCTCTGGCCCTCCTGCCCCTGTTCACGGGCGAGTTCGAGCAGGAGCCGCTGGTACGAGTCGAGGCCGAGCGCCCGGCAGAACCGGGTCACCGTGGCCTGCGAGGTGCCCGTACGGCGCCCCAGCTCGGCGGCGGACACCCCGGCGACCCGCACCGGATCCGCGAGCACCCACTCGCCGACCTTGCGCAAGGAGCCGGACATCCGGGGGAGTTCGGAGCGGATCAGTGCGGTGATCATGCGGGGCCTTCTTCGACGGGCGACTGCGCGGGTCTTGTGATCCGGTGAATCTATCAACCAGCATGCGGGCTGATGAACGAATCCCGGATTCACTACGTGGTGGGCATCGACGCGGGCGGCACCCGCAGCCGCGCCCGGCTCGCCGACGCGACGACCGGCCGGACGCTGGGCGAGGGAACGGGCGGCCCCGGCAACGCGCTCAGCGTGCCCGCCGGGGATCTCGTACGACACCTGGCGCAGGCGCTGCGCGGAGCGGGCGTGACGTGCGCCGACGCGGTGGTCGCGGGCTTCGCGGGCGGCGGCCCCGGCGGCGGCCGCGACCGGGCGCTCACCGCCCTGCGGGCCGCCCTCGCCGACGTCGGCGCCGCCCCGGCCCGCGTCGAGGTCCACGGCGACGCCGAGATCGCCTTCGCCGCCGGGCCGGGTACCCCGGCTGACGGCCTCGTCCTCATCGCGGGAACCGGCGCGGCCGGGGCCCGGGTACGGGGGCGGCGCCTGGTGCGCGCGGTGGACGGCGACGGGTGGTTGTTGGGCGACGCGGGGAGCGGCTTCTGGCTGGGCCGGGAGGCGCTGCGGGCGGTGCTGCGCGGCCTGGACGGGCGGGGGTCGGGGACGGCGCTGGCGGGGCCGGTGGGGGAGTTGTGCGGGGGGTTGAGCAAGGAGGCGGTGGTGCGGTTCGCGTACGAGGCGCATCCGACCCGGCTCGCGGACCTGAGCCCGCTGGTGGTGTCCGCCGCGGTGGAGGGCGACGCGGTGGCGGTCGGCCTGCTGGACAGGGCCGCGGACGAACTGGCCGCGAGTGTACGGGCGTTGGCCCCGCGGGCGGGGGAGCCGCTGGTGGTGACGGGTGGGCTGCTGGGGCCGGACGGGCCGTTGCTGGCGCGGTTGGCGGAGCGCGTCCGCAAGTTGGGCCTCGTGCCGAGCCCCGTACGGGACGGCCTCGCGGGCGCGGTGGCGTTGGCGCGGTTGGCGTAGGCGCAGGGAGCGGACGCGCCCGCAAGGGCGCCGTTCCGTCGTGCCCACCCGTTCCGCCCCAGCGGAACGAATCCCCACAACGGAGGGGTGGTCGTGGTTCATTGAACCAGCTAACTTCAGCTTATCCGGTTCACTCAACCAGAGGAGCTTGCCCCATGCCCCAACCTCCCCTCGGCTCCGCCCGGTTCGTCGATCACGCCCAGCAGGCCCTCACCCGCGTCGTCACCGCCAACGAACGCTCCGTCCCCGCCGCCGCCCGTCTCTTCGCCGACTGCGTCGCCGCCGACGGGGTGATCCACGCCTTCGGGACCGGGCATTCGCAGGCCGCCGCGCTCGAAGTGGCCGGGCGCGCCGGGGGGCTGGTGCCGACGAGCAGGATCGCGCTCGCTGATCTCGTGCTGCGGGGCGGGGAGGACCCGGAGATCCTCCGGGACCCGCTGCTCGAACGCTCGCCGGGACTCGCCGAGCGGCTCTACGCGCTGGCGACGCCCCGTCCCCAGGACCTGTTCGTGATCATCTCCAACTCGGGGGTGAACAACTCGGTCGTGGAGCTGGCGCTCAAGGTGACCGGCGCGGGGCACGGGCTCGTCGCCCTCACCTCGCTGGAGCACACCCACGCCGTGCCCGCGCTGCACGCCAGTGGGAAGCGGCTCGCGGACCTCGCGGACGTCGTGCTCGACAACGGGGCGCCCGCCGGCGACGCCGTACTGCCGCTGCCCGACGGCGGCGCGTTGTGCGGGATCTCCACGCTCACCTCGTCCCTGCTCGTCCAGATGGTCGTCGCGGACGCCGTCGCGCTGCTGCTCGCCGAGGGGCACGAACCGCCGGTGTACCTGTCGGCCAACCTGCCCGGCGGGCACGAGCGCAACGCACTGCTCGAAGCGCGGTACGAGGGACGCCTCCACCGCGGCGGCCACTGAGCGCCCAGGGCGCTGAACGCGTTTCCGGCGCTCGATCAATTAGGTTGGAGGACAGCGGGGCACACACGCCGTACATGGAGCAAGACGAAGAAATGGGCGAAGTCGAGATGACCAACGCAGGCCGCACCAGGCTCAACCAGCTGCCCGAGTGGGCGGCCCTCGGCAAGCACCGCGAGCAGCTGGGCGACACCCACCTGCGCGAGCTGTTCGCCGCCGACCCCGAGCGTGGCACCGGGTACACGCTGCGCGTCGGCGACCTCTATCTGGACTACTCCAAGCACCTGGTGACCGACGAGACCCTGACGCTGCTGCGCGAGCTGGCCGCCGCCACCGGGGTGGCCGAGCTGCGGGACGCGATGTTCCGTGGCGAGAAGATCAACAACACCGAGCACCGGGCGGTGCTGCACACCGCGCTGCGCGCACCGCGCGGCGCGGTCGTCGAGGTGGACGGCGTGAACGTCGTCCCCGAGGTGCACGCCGTGCTCGACAAGATGGCCGCCTTCGCGGACCGGGTCCGCGCGGGCGAGTGGACCGGGCACACCGGCAAGCCGATCAAGAACATCGTCAACATCGGCATCGGCGGCTCGGACCTCGGCCCGGCGATGGCCTTCGAGGTGCTGCGCTCGTACACGCGGCGCGACCTGACGTTCCGTTTCGTCTCCAACGTCGACGGCGCCGACCTGCACGAGGCAGTCCGCGACCTCGACGCCGCCGAGACCCTCTTCATCGTCGCCTCGAAGACCTTCACCACCATCGAGACGATCACCAACGCCACCTCCGCCCGCAACTGGCTGCTCACCGAGCTGCGGGCCGGTCAGGAGGCCGTCGCCAAGCACTTCGTGGCCCTGTCGACGAACGCCGAGAAGGTCGAGGAGTTCGGCATCGACACGGCGAACATGTTCGAGTTCTGGGACTGGGTCGGCGGCCGGTACTCCTACGACTCCGCCATCGGCCTGTCGCTGATGATCGCCATCGGGCCCGATGCCTTCCGCGAGATGCTCGACGGCTTCCACCTCGTCGACGAGCACTTCCGCACCGCGCCCCCCGCCGAGAACGCCCCGCTCCTGCTCGGTCTCCTCGGCATCTGGTACGGCGCGTTCTTCGACGCCCAGTCGCACGCCGTGCTGCCGTACTCGCACTACCTGTCGAAGTTCACCGCGTACCTCCAGCAGCTCGACATGGAGTCCAACGGCAAGTCCGTGACCCGCGACGGACAGCCGGTCGACTGGCAGACCGGCCCGGTCGTCTGGGGCACCCCCGGCACCAACGGCCAGCACGCCTACTACCAGTTGATCCACCAGGGCACCAAGGTCATCCCGGCCGACTTCATCGCCTTCGCCCGGCCCGTCGCCGACCTGCAGCCCGGCCTGGTCGCCCAGCACGACCTGCTGATGGCCAACTTCTTCGCGCAGACCCAGGCGCTCGCCTTCGGCAAGACGCCGGAGGAGGTACGGGCCGAAGGCGTCCCGGAGGAGCTGGTCCCGCACAAGACCTTCCAGGGCAACCACCCCACCACCACGATCCTGGCGGACGCGCTCACCCCGTCCGTGCTCGGCCAGCTCATCGCGCTCTACGAGCACAAGGTCTTCGTCCAGGGCGCGGTGTGGAACATCGACTCCTTCGACCAGTGGGGCGTCGAGCTCGGCAAGGTCCTCGCCAAGAAGATCGAGCCCGTGCTGACGGAAGGGGCCGGCGGCGAGGGACTCGACTCCTCCACCGCCGGACTCGTCGCCGTCTACCGCTCGCTGCGCGGACGGTAGAGCCGATGAGGGGGGAGAACGCGGGGGAGAACGCGGTACGGCTGCGCCCGCCGGGGAACGCCGTCGACGGGCGGGCCGTCGGCTGGTGGCGGGCGCATCTGCTGCTCGCCACCGTCGTGCCGGTGGCCGTCCTGGCCGTGCTCGGCCTGCTGATCGAGCCGGCCAGGAGCCTGCTGTACGGCGCCGCCGGGGCCGTGACGCTCCTCGGCCTCGTCGCGACCGCGTTCCTCCCCGCCTGGTGGTTCCGGGTGCACCGCTGGGAAGTCACCGAGGACGCCGTGTACGTGCGCACCGGGGCGCTCTGGCAGGAGTGGCGGATCGCCCCGATGTCCCGGATCCAGACCGTCGACACGGTACGCGGCCCGCTGGAGCAGACCTTCCGGCTGGCCACCGTCACCGTCACCACCGCCTCCGCCAAGGGCGCCCTGCGCATCGCGGGCCTCGACCACGAGCTCGCCGCCGAGCTCGCCGAACGGCTCACCGCGATCACCCGGGCCACCCCCGGAGACGCCACATGAGCACCAGCCCCGACCCCGACCGGGAATGGCGGCGGCTCGCGCCGCGCACCCTGCTGGCCGGCGCCGTCGTCCTGTGCGGCGTCGCCGCCGGCCCGGCCCTGCCCGCCTTCCTCAGCCTCTTCTCCGGCTCTCCGCACGCCTGGTCGGCCTGGGTCCTCACCGGCGCCGTACTCCTCGTCGGCGGCGGCAGCCTCGCCGACTGGGTCCGGCTGCGCCGCACCCGCTACCGCGTCGACGCCGACCGGGTCGACCTGCGCACCGGGCTCCTGGTCGTCAAACGCCGCTCCCTGGCCCGCGACCGCATCCGCAGCGTCGACCTCACCGCCGACCCCCTCCAGCGCGTCCTCGGCCTCGTCAAGGTCCGCATCGGCACCGGCGAGCACCACGACCACGAGTCCACGCTCAAACTCGACCTGGTCACCCGCGCCGAGGGCGAACACCTGCGCCGCACCCTGCTCGCCCGCCCCGCCGGCGCCCCGGCCGACCCCGCCCACGACGGCGTCCTCGCGACCCTCGACCCGCGCTGGATCCGCTACGCCCCGGTCTCCTTCGTCACCCCGCTGCTCGGCGGCGGCGCCGCCTGGGCCGTGCTCCAGGTCAGCGACTGGTTCGGCGCCCAGGAACAGGTCATCCACTGGACCGTCGACCGCTTCCGGGGCGTCTCCCCGGCCTGGACGATCGTCGGCCTGGTCCTGCTCGCCGCCCTCGCCACCGTCGTCGGCACGCTGGGCGCCCTCGGCCTGTGGATCGAGATGTGGGCCAACTACCGCCTGGAGCGCGAACCCGGCGGCACCCTCCGGGTCCGCCGCGGCCTGTTCACCGCCCGCTCGGTCACCCTGGAGGAGAAGCGCCTGCGCGGAGTCGCGCTGGTCGAACCGCTGGGCGTACGGCTGCTGCGCGGCGCCCGCGTCGACGCCGTCGCCACCGGGCTCGCCAAGGACGACGACGACAAGCACGCCGACCTCAGGAACCTGCTGCCGCCCGCGCCCCGCGCCGTCGCCGACCGGATCGGCGCCCAGATACTGCGCGAGGCCGAACCGCCCACCGGCACCCCGCTCGCCGCCCACCCCAAGGCCGCCCGCACCCGGCGGCTGCGCTGGGCGCTGTGGACCGGGCTCGCCCCGGCCGCGCTGCTCGCCGCGCTGGGCGCCTGGCTCACCCCCGTACTGCTCGGCCTCGCGGCCGGTGTCGCCCTCGTCCTCACCCCGCTCGCCCTGCTGCTCGCCCGTGACGCCTACCGCAGCCTCGGACACGGTGTCAGCGGCGCCTACCTGGTGACCCGTTCGGGCGCGCTGCGCCGCACGACGGTCGCGCTCCAGCGCACCGGGGTGATCGGCTGGACGGTCAGGCAGTCCTGGTTCCAGCGGCGCGCCGGGGTGCTCACGCTGCGCGCGACGACAGCCGCCGGGGAGGGCGCGTACGCCGTGTACGACGCGGGCGAGAGCCAGGGCCTGCGCTTCGCCGCCGAGGCCGTACCGGATCTCCTGGCGCCCTTCCTCGAAACCGTACCGACGCCGCAGACGCCGAAGGCCCGGCCCACCGAAAGGTGAACCGGGCCTCCTCGCACAGCGATCAGGCGGAAGCCGGCGGATACAGACCGCGCGGCAGCTCCGAGGCAGCCGCCGAGTCCAGCAGCCACAGCGTGCGCGAGCGCCCACGGGCGCCCGCCGCCGGGGCCTGCACCTCGCCCGCGCCGGACAGCGCGATGGCCGCGGCCTTCGCCTTGTCCTCGCCGGCCGCGAGCAGCCAGACCTCCTTCGCGGCCCGGATCGCCGGCAGCGTCAGCGAGATCCGGGTCGGCGGCGGCTTGGGCGCGCCGTGCACGCCCACCACCGTCCGCTCGGTCTCGTGGACCGCCGGGAACTCCGGGAAGAGCGAGGCCACGTGCGTGTCCGGGCCGACGCCCAGCATCAGCACGTCGAAGGTCGGCACGCCGCCGTGGTCTCCGGGACCGGCGGCCGCCGCGAGCTCGGCCGCGTAGGCCGCGGCCGCCTCGTCGGCGTCGGAGCCGTGCGGACCGTCCGAGGCCGGCATCGCGTGCACCCGCGCCGGGTCCAGCGGGACGCTGTCGAGCAGCGCCGCGCGGGCCTGGGTGACATTGCGCTCCGGATCGCCCTCGGGCAGGAACCGCTCGTCGCCCCACCACAGGTCGAGCCGCGACCAGTCGATCGCGTCCCGGGCCGGCGCCGAACTCAGCGCGGCCAGCAGCCCGTTGCCGTTGCGGCCGCCGGTGAGCACCACCGAGGCGGAACCGCGGGCGGCCTGGGCGTCCACGATCTTGGTGATCAGCCGGGCCGCGGCGGCCTCGGCCATCAGCTCCTTGTCGCGGTGCACGACCAGCTGCGGGGTGCTCACTTGGCCGCCGCCTTCTTGGCCGGGGCCTTCTTCGAGGCCGGCTTCGTGGCCTGGAACTCGGCCTCGGTCTCCACCGGAGCCGGGTCGCTCTGCGGCGAGGCCTCCGCCACCGGCGCGGCCGGGGCGGGCTCGGACGCGGTCGTCGCCGCCGCCTCGTCCAGTCGCTCCAGGCCGTACCGCAGCGCCGAGGCGTAGGTGTCGTCCGGGTCGAGCCGGCGCAGCTCCTCCGCGATCAGCTCGGCCGTCTCGCGGCGCTTGAGCGCCACGGCACGGTCCGGCTGGCCCTGTATCGACAGCGTGGCGAGCGAGCCGTCCGGCCGGTCGAGCACGATCGGACCGGCGCTGGTCTCCATCCGTACGGAGGTGAGGCCGGGCCCGGCCGACCTGGAGCGCCGCACCGGCACCTTCAGCCGGTCCGCGAGCCACATGGCGAGCAGCTCGACGCTCGGGTTGAACTCCTCGCCCTCGACCTCGGCCGAGGTGACCTCGCAGGCCACCTGGTCGAGCGCGGCGGCCAGCATCGACCGCCACGGGGTGATCCGGGACCAGGACAGGTCCGTGTCGCCCGGGGTGTACGCGTCCGCGCGCGCGGTCAGCTCCTGGATGGGCTGCTCGGCGGCGTACGTGTCGGTGACCCGGCGCTGGGCGAGGGCGCCCAGCGGGTCGTTCGCCGGGTCGGACGGCGCGTTCACCGGCCACCAGACGACGACGGGCGCGTCCGGCAGGAGCAGCGGCAGGACCACCGACTGGGCGTGGTCGACGACCTCGCCGTACAGCCGGAGCACCACCGTCTCGCCGGTGCTGGCGTCGGCGCCGAGGCGGACCTCGGCGTCGAGCCGCGCGTTGGCGCGGTCCCGCGGGGTGCGCGAGACCCGCTTGATGACGACGAGGGTCCGCGAGGGGTGCTCGCGGGACGCCTCGTTGGCCGCCTTCAGCGCGTCGTAGGCGTTCTCCTCGTCGGTGACGATGACGAGGGTGAGCACCATGCCGACGGCCGGGGTGCCGATGGCCCGCCGCCCGAGCACCAGCGCCTTGTTGATCTTGGAGGACGTGGTGTCCGTCAGGTCGGTCTTCATGGCCGGCGCCAGCTCCTGCCGTCTCGTGCGAGCATCTCGTCCGCTTCGACCGGGCCCCAGGTCCCGGACTCGTACTGGGCGGGCTTGCCGTTCTTGTCCCAGAACTGCTCGATCGGGTCGAGGATCTTCCAGGACAGCTCGACCTCCTCCACCCGCGGGAAGAGGTTGGAGTCGCCGAGCAGGACGTCGAGGATGAGCCGCTCGTACGCCTCCGGGCTGGACTCGGTGAAGGACTCGCCGTAGGCGAAGTCCATCGACACGTCCCGGATCTCCATCTGCGTGCCCGGCACCTTGGAGCCGAAGCGCACGGTGACGCCCTCGTCCGGCTGGACGCGGATCACGATGGCGTTCCGGCCGAGCTCCTCGGTCGCCGTGTGGTCGAACGGGGAGTGCGGGGCGCGCTGGAAGACCACCGCGATCTCGGTGACCCGGCGGCCCAGCCGCTTGCCGGTGCGCAGATAGAAGGGGACGCCCGCCCAGCGGCGGTTGTCGATGCCCAGCTTGATGGCCGCGTAGGTGTCGGTCTTCGACTGCGGGTCGATGCCGTCTTCCTGCAGATAGCCGACGGCCTTCTCGCCGCCCTGCCAGCCGGCCGCGTACTGCCCGCGGACCGTGGACTTCGCCAGGTCCTTCGGCAGCCGCACGGCGCCGAGCACCTTGGTCTTCTCCGCGGCGAGCGCGTCGGCGTCGAAGGAGGCGGGCTCCTCCATCGCGGTCAGCGCGAGCAGCTGGAGCAGGTGGTTCTGGATGACGTCACGGGCGGCGCCGATGCCGTCGTAGTAGCCGGCCCGGCCGCCGATGCCGATGTCCTCGGCCATGGTGATCTGCACGTGGTCGACGTAGGACCGGTTCCAGATCGGCTCGAAGAGGGTGTTGGCGAAGCGGAGCGCCAGGATGTTCTGGACGGTCTCCTTGCCGAGGTAGTGGTCGATGCGGAAGACCGCCTCGGGCGGGAAGACCTCGTGGACGACCTCGTTGAGCTCCTTCGCGGAGGCCAGGTCGTGGCCGAAGGGCTTCTCGATGACCGCCCGGCGCCACGAGCCGTTCTTCTGGTCGGCGAGCCCGTGCTTCTTGAGCTGCTGGACGACCAGGGGGAAGAACTTCGGCGGCACGGAGAGGTAGAACGCGAAGTTGCCGCCCGTGCCCTGCGCCTTGTCCAGCTCGTCGATGGTGGCCTTCAGCTGCTCGAAGGCATCGTCGTCGTCGAAGTCGCCCTGGACGAAACGCATCCCCTGGATCAGCTGCTGCCACACCTCCTCGCGGAACGGGGTGCGGGCATGCTGCTTGACAGCCTCGTGAACCTCCTGGGCGAAGTCCTCGTCCTCCCACTCGCGGCGGGCGAAACCGATGAGGGAGAAGCCCGGCGGAAGCAGACCCCGGTTCGCGAGGTCGTAGACGGCGGGCATCAGCTTCTTACGGGACAGGTCGCCCGTGACACCGAAGATCACCAGACCCGACGGCCCCGCGATGCGCGGGAGCCGTCGGTCTGCGGCGTCACGGAGCGGGTTGGCTCCGGTGACTGCGCTCAAGGTGCTTACGCCTCCGAGGGTGTACGGCGGGCGAGCTCCGCCTCGGTCGACTTGAGCAGGTCGTTCCAGGACGCCTCGAACTTGTCGACGCCCTCGTCCTCCAGGACCTGCACCACGTCGTCGTACGAGATGCCCAGCGCGGCCACGTCGTCGAGGACCGAGCGGGCCTCGTCGTACGTGCCGTGGATGGTGTCTCCGGTGACCTCGCCGTGGTCGGCGGTGGCCTCCAGGGTGGCCTCCGGCATGGTGTTGACGGTGCCCGGGGCGACCAGGTCCACCACGTAGAGGGTGTCCTTGTACGCCGGGTCCTTCACGCCGGTCGAGGCCCACAGCGGACGCTGCTTGTTGGCCTGCGCCTTGTCGAGGGCGGCCCAGCGCTCGGAGCCGAAGGCCTCCTCGTACGCCTGGTAGGCCAGGCGCGCGTTGGCGAGGGCCGACTTGCCCTTGAGGCCCTTGGCCTCGGGGGTGCCGATGGCCTCCAGGCGGTTGTCGATCTCCGTGTCCACGCGGGAGACGAAGAAGGACGCCACGGAGTGGATCTTCGACAGGTCGAGGCCGCGCTCGCGGGCCTTCTCCAGGCCGGCCATGTAGGCGTCCATCACCGCGCGGTAGCGCTCCAGCGAGAAGATCAGCGTCACGTTGACGCTGATGCCGAGGCCGATGACCTCGGTGATCGCCGGCAGACCCGCCTTGGTGGCCGGGATCTTGATGAGCGTGTTGGGCCGGTCCACCAGCCAGGCCAGCTGCTTGGCCTCGGCGATGGTGGCCGCCGTCTCGTGGGCGAGGCGCGGGTCGACCTCGATCGACACCCGGCCGTCCTGGCCGTCGGTGGCGTCGAAGACCGGGCGGAGGATGTCGGCGGCGTCCCTCACGTCTGCCGTCGTGATCATCCGGATGGCCTCGTCCACCGTCACCTTGCGGGTGGCCAGGTCGACGAGCTGCTGCTCGTAACCGTCGCCCGAGGTGATGGCCTTCTGGAAGATGGACGGGTTGGTGGTGACACCCACCACGTGGCTCTGGTCGATGAGCTCGGCCAGGTTGCCGGACGTGATCCGCTTGCGGGACAGGTCGTCCAGCCAGATCGCGACGCCTTCGTCGGAGAGGCGCTTGAGAGCGTCTGTCATGAGAATTGCATCTCCAAAAAGTCGTACGTAATCGCGTCAGCGCGCGACGGCGTCCAGAGATTCCCGCGCGGCGGCGACGATCGCCTCCGGCGTGAACCCGAACTCACGGAACAGGACCTTGGCGTCCGCCGAGGCACCGAAGTGCTCCAGCGACACGATGCGACCGGCGTCGCCGACGTACTTGTGCCAGGTCAGGCCGACACCGGCCTCGACCGCCACGCGGGCCTTGACGGACGGCGGCAGGACGGAGTCCTTGTACGCCTGGTCCTGCTCCTCGAACCACTCCACCGACGGCATCGAGACCACGCGGGTCGGGACGCCGGCGGCCTGGAGCTGCTCCCGGGCCTCGACGGCCAGGTGCACCTCGGAACCGGTACCGATCAGGACCACCTGGGCGTCGCCGCCCTCGGCCTCGAACAGCACGTAGCCGCCCTTGACCGTGTCCTGGTTCGGCGCGTAGGTCGGCACGCCCTGGCGGGTGAGCGCCAGACCGTGCGGGGCGCCCTTGCCGAAGACCTTGGTGTGGCGCTGCATGATCTCGCGCCAGGCGATCGCCGTCTCGTTGGCGTCGGCCGGGCGGACCACGTTCAGACCCGGGATGGCGCGCAGCGAGGCCAGGTGCTCCACCGGCTGGTGGGTCGGGCCGTCCTCGCCGAGGCCGATCGAGTCGTGCGTCCACACGTACGTCACCGGCAGGTGCATCAGCGCGGACAGGCGGACCGCGTTGCGCATGTAGTCGGAGAACACGAGGAACGTGCCGCCGTAGACGCGGGTGTTGCCGTGCAGGGCGATGCCGTTCATCTCCGCGGCCATGGAGTGCTCGCGGATGCCGAAGTGGATCGTCCGGCCGTACTTGTCCGCCTCGGGCAGCGGGTTGCCCTCCGGGAGGAAGGACGAGCCCTTGTCGATCGTGGTGTTGTTCGAGCCGGCGAGGTCGGCCGAGCCGCCCCACAGCTCCGGGATCACCGCGCCGAGGGCCTGCAGCACCTTGCCGGAGGCGGCACGGGTCGCCACGCTCTTGCCCGGCTCGAAGACCGGGAGCGTGTCGGCCCAGCCCTTCGGCAGCTCGTTGGCCTGGATGCGGTCGAAGTCGGCGGCGCGCTCCGGGTTGGCCGTCCGCCACTCGGCGAGCGACTTCTCCCACGCGGCGCGGGACTCGCGGCCGCGGTCGCCCAGCGACCGGGTGTGCGCGATGACCTCGTCGGAGACCTCGAAGGTCTGCTCCGGGTCGAAGCCGAGGACGCGCTTGGTGGCCGCGACCTCGTCGTCGCCGAGCGCCGAGCCGTGCGCGGCCTCGGTGTTCTGCGCGTTCGGGGCCGGCCAGGCGATGATCGAGCGCATCGCGATGAAGGACGGACGCTCGGTCTCGGCCTCGGCGGCCTTGATCGCGGCGAACAGCGCGGCCGGGTCCAGGTCACCGTTGGCCTGCGGCTCGACGCGCTGGACGTGCCAGCCGTACGCCTCGTACCGCTTCATCGTGTCCTCGGACACGGCCGTCTCGGTGTCGCCCTCGATCGAGATGTGGTTGTCGTCCCACAGCAGGATCAGGTTGCCGAGCTTCTGGTGACCGGCCAGCGAGGACGCCTCCGCGGAGATGCCCTCCTGGAGACAGCCGTCGCCCGCGATCACGTAGATGTGGTGGTCGAAGGGGGAGGTGCCGGCGGCAGCCTCCGGGTCGAACAGACCGCGCTCGTAGCG
The DNA here is from genome assembly GCF_053601115.1 of Streptomyces sp. NPDC004788. NCBI lineage: Bacteria > Bacillati > Actinomycetota > Actinomycetes > Kitasatosporales > Streptomycetaceae > Streptomyces > Streptomyces sp. NPDC004788. The sequence continues at coordinate 76,570 of NZ_JBSGBF010000006.1, read as the reverse complement.
GGCGGCCATCGCCATGCCCACCGCGTTCGCGACACCCTGGCCGAGCGGGCCGGTCGTGGTCTCCACGCCCGCCGTGTGGCCGTACTCCGGGTGACCCGGGGTCTTCGAGCCCCAGGTGCGGAAGGACTTCAGGTCGTCGAGCTCCAGCCCGAACCCGCCCAGGTAGAGCTGGGTGTAGAGGGTCAGGGACGAGTGCCCGGCGGAGAGGACGAACCGGTCGCGGCCCACCCACTCCGGGTCGGCGGGGTCGTGCCGCATCACCTTCTGGAAGAGGGTGTACGCGGCGGGCGCAAGGCTCATCGCCGTGCCGGGATGGCCGTTGCCGACCTTCTGTACGGCGTCGGCGGCCAGGATGCGGGCGGTGTCCACGGCCCGCTGGTCCAGTTCGGTCCACTCGAGGTCTGTGGTCGTCGGCTTAGTGCTCACCCTGAGTCAGGGCTCCTCTCCGCATGTCGAGAGCCGGTGACTGAGGGTGTCCCGGCGATGTCGAGCCTACCCCTGGAAATCGCCTCTCTTTTCGTGTCCATGCCCCTCAAATGAGCGCACACAGCCAGACTGCCGGGGCCCGCGCGAATTCGCCTCCCGAGCCACGCCCGACCGCGTGTCCGCAGGTTGGGACGCGCCCGCCGCGCACCCCGGGCGCACCCGCGGGTGAGGGCCGCCAACACGACCCACCCCCGCGAAGATCGGTGTATGGGCAACGTCTACAGTGGCGTGGTACGCGCAAGTTTCATCCCCTCTTCACGCGGGGAGCTTGCTGGGATTTCTCTGTCAGGGGTGTGCGTGACGGCCGTCGAGTCCCGACCCGCCGGGGTCCACTTGACTCCCAGCCCGGGGGGCCATCGGCCGTTCGGGGCCCGCGTCAAGGCATTCGTGGCGCTGACCAAGCCGCGGATCATCGAGCTGCTGCTCATCACCACCGTTCCGGTGATGTTCCTCGCCGAGCAGGGCGTGCCCGACCTGTGGCTGGTGCTCGCCACCTGCTTCGGCGGCTACCTGTCCGCGGGCGGCGCCAACGCGCTCAACATGTACATCGACCGCGACATCGACGCGGTCATGGACCGCACCTCGCAGCGCCCGCTGGTGACCGGCATGGTCTCGCCGCGCGAGTGCCTGGCCTTCGGCATCACCCTCGCGGTGGTCTCCACGCTCTTCTTCGGCCTGCTCGTCAACTGGCTGTCCGCCTGGCTGTCGCTCGGCGCGCTGCTCTTCTACGTCGTCATCTACACGATGATCCTCAAGCGGCGCACCGCGCAGAACATCGTCTGGGGCGGCATCGCCGGCTGCATGCCGGTGCTCATCGGCTGGTCGGCCGTCACGAACTCGATGTCCTGGGCCGCCGTCATCCTCTTCCTCGTCATCTTCTTCTGGACGCCGCCGCACTACTGGCCGCTGTCGATGAAGGTGAAGGACGACTACGCGCGCGCCGGTGTGCCGATGCTCCCGGTGCTCGCCTCCAACAAGGTCGTCGCCAGGCAGATCGTCCTCTACAGCTGGGTGATGGTCGCCGTCTCGCTGCTGCTCACCCCGCTCGGCTACACCGGCTGGTTCTACACGGCCGTGGCGCTCGCCACCGGCGGCTGGTGGCTGTGGGAGGCGCACGCGCTGCTCAACCGCGCGAAGGCCGAGAAGACCGGCGCGAAGCTCAAGGAGATGCGCCTGTTCCACTGGTCCATCACCTACGTGTCGCTGCTCTTCGTGGCGGTCGCGGTGGACCCCTTCCTGCGCTGATCCCTCACCTCTCCGGCCGACGGCCGGGGTGCGTGGCCCACGCCACGTGCCCCGGCCGTCGCCAGTGGATCTACCCGCGAGTAGGCTCGTCGTCATGGCAGAAACGAAGCAGGCGGAGCGCAAGGCGGCCAAGCTGGCCAAGGAGATCAAGGCGTTCGCCGGGAAGCACGGCGGCGCCGAGGGCCAGCTCGCCCACATCGGACAGGCGGGCACCCGGATCGTCCTCGTCGGCGAGGACGGCGGCTGGGGCGACCTGGTGGCCCCGAGCTACGCGATCGCCCAGGAGGCCGCCGAGAAGGCCGGCCTGACCCTGCACGAGGAGTTCGACGGCGACTTCGCCGCGAAGGTCGTCACCGGCCCGTACGAGTGGACCCGCATGGCCGGCATCCAGCTCGGCGGCCCGGCCAACGGCTGAGCGGCGATCGGGGCCCCTCGGGGCCCCGGAGGCAACAACCTCGCACGGGGCTCACCCGTTAGGAGGGGCGGAAGCCCGTCCACACGTGGGAGCCCCCGAATGATCGACACTCCGAGCCTGGTGGACCAGCACTGTCACGGAGTGCTGCGTACGGAGCTCGGCCTCGGCACCTTCGAGACCCACCTCGCCCCGGCCTCCCCCACGGCTCGCTGGGCTCGCGAGGGAGGACCCCCGCCGCCCGCCGCGGGCACCACCTTCTTCGACACCCAGACCGGCTTCGCGGTACGCCGCTGGTGCCCGCCGCTCCTCGGCCTCGAACCGCACTGCCCGCCCGCGCGCTATCTGGCCCGCCGACGCGAACTCGGCGTCCTGGAATCGGGCCGGCGCCTGCTGCGCGCCTCCGGCATCGCCACGTACCTCGTCGACACCGGGCCGCCCGGCGATCCGACCGGCCCCGCCGATCTGACCGGGCCCGCCGAGCTGGCCGCCACCGGCGCCGCCGCCGCGCACGAGATCGTCCGGCTCGAACCCCTCGCCCAGCGGGTCGCCGACGCCCACGGCACCGTCGACGCGTTTTTGGGCAAGCTCACCGAGGCCGTCCACGGGGCCGCCGGGGGCGCCGTCGCCTTCACCTCCGCGGCGGCGCTGCGGGGCGGGCTCGCCGCCGTCCCCGAGCCGCCCGGGCCCGGCGAGGTGCGCGGCGCCGCGGGGCGCTGGCTGGCCCGGCGCCCGGCCGGCGGCGCGGTCGACGACCCGGTGCTGCTGCGCCATCTGCTGTGGGTCGCGGTCGGTGCCGGCCGCCCGCTCCAGCTGTACGCGGGCGACCGGGACCCGGGCGCCCTGGCCGGCTTCGCCGCCGCCACCGGCGGCCTCGGCGCCGACCTGGTGCTGCTGCACGACTCCCCGTACCACCGCCAGGCCGCCCGGCTCGCCGCGTACTTCCCGCACGTCTACGCGGACCTGGGCCCGGTCGTCACCCGCACCGGCGCCCGCGCGGCAGCCGTCCTCGCCGAGTTCCTGGAGCAGGCCCCCTTCGGCAAACTGCTCTTCTCCAGCGGCGCCCGCGGCCTGCCCGAACTGCACGTGGTGGCCGCGCGCGTCTTCCGCGGGGCGGTCGGCCGGGTGCTGGGCGAATGGGTCGCGGACGGCGCCTGGTCGCGTACGGACGCGCAGCGCGTCGCGGAGATGATCGCGGCGGGCAACGCGCGCCGGGTGTACGGCCTCGGTTAGGCCTTCGCCAGCTCGGGGTCGGCCTGGGCCGGGATCTCCGGGACCGTGACCGGGCGCTCGCGCAGGCTCAGGGCGAGGCGCAGCACCGCGATCCACATCAGCGAGGAGCCGAGCATGTGCACGGCGACGAGCAGCTCCGGCACGCCGGTGAAGTACTGGGCGTAGCCGATGCCGCCCTGCGCCGCCACCACGATCAGCAGGTCGCGGGCGCGTGCCCGGGTGTCGTCCGGGGCGTCCACCACGCGCAGGACCAGCCACATGGCGACCGCCAGGGCGCAGACCAGCCAGGCGGCGACGGCGTGGAGGTGGGCCGCGTTCGTCCAGTCCCACGGCATGCGGGGGACGTCGCTGCTGTCGCCGGCGTGCTTGCCGGCGCCCGTCACCGTCGTGCCGAGCGCGATGAGCAGCCCGGAGACGCCGACGGTCGCCCAGGACAGCTTGCGCACCGGGCCCGGCACGCGCGGCTTGGGCGTGGTGTCGCCCTCGGCGGTGCGGTGCCAGGTGACGACGGCCACGGTGAGGAGCGAGTTCGCGGCCAGGAAGTGGCCGGCCACCGTCCACGGGTTGAGCCCCATCCACACGGTGATGCCACCGATGACGGCGTTGCTCAGGACGATCCAGAACTGCGCCCAGGCCAGCCGCGAGAGCCCGCGGCGGCGGGGCTTGGCGGAGCGCGCGGCGATGATCGCCCAGCCGACGGCGGCCGACAGGACGTAGGTCAGCATGCGGTTGCCGAACTCGACGTAGCCGTGGAAGCCCTGCTCGGCGGTGACGATCAGGCTGTCGTCCGTGCACTTCGGCCAGGTGTCGCAGCCGAGGCCGGAGCCGGTCAGCCGGACCGCGCCGCCGGTCACGATGATCAGCACGCTCATCACGACGGCGGAGAGCGCGGCGCGCCGGAGCGTCCGGGGGGACGGGGTCCAGCGCTGGGCGATGAAGGCGAGGGGGGTCTGCACGGTCCACATCGTAGGCGGGGGCTTGTGCACGCTTTCACGAGGGGGTGCTTACGGGGCGAGTCACCCCGAAACGTCACCGCGTCGCTACTGCCGGCTCTGCCCCGGGCTCGCGCCGGGCACTACTCCCAGCGGAAGAACCTCGCCGCCGCGCCGAGCCCGAGCACCGCCCACACCGCCAGGATCGCCGCGTCGCCCCACGGCATCGCGGCGCCGTGCTGGAGCACGTCCCGGAGCCCGTCGGAGAGCGCCGAGATCGGCAGGAACGCGAGCACGTCACCGGCGGCGCCGAACTTCTCCAGCGGCACCATCACCCCGCCGCCCACCAGGAGCAGCAGGAAGACCAGGTTCGCGGCGGCCAGCGTCGCCTCCGCCTTCAGCGTGCCGGCCATCAGCAGGCCGAGCCCGGAGAAGGCGGCGGTGCCGAGGACGAGCAGCGCGAGCACGGACAGGGGGTTGCCGTGCGGCGACCAGCCGAGGGCCAGGGCGATCACCGTGAGGAGCACCACCTGGAGCACCTCGGTGACGAGCACGGCCAGCGTCTTGGCGGTCATCAGCGCCCAGCGCGGCAGCGGCGAGGCGCCGAGCCGCTTGAGCACCCCGTACCGGCGCTCGAAGCCGGTGGCGATGGCCTGCCCGGTGAAGGCGGTGGACATCACGGCGAGCGCGAGGACTCCCGGGGCGAGGAAGTCGACCGGCTTGCGGGCGCCCGTCTCGACGATGTCCACCGTCGAGAAGAGCACCAGCAGGAGGGAGGGGATGATCACCGTGAGGAGCAGCTGCTCGCCGTTGCGCAGCAGCATCCGGGTCTCCAGGGCGGTCTGCGCGGCGATCATCCGCCCGACCGGCGCGGCCCCCGGCTTCGGCGCGTACGTACCCGTGCTCATCCGCGCAGCTCCTTGCCGGTCAGCTCCAGAAAGACGTCTTCGAGGGTGTGGCGCTCGACCGAGAGGCGGTCGGGCAGCACGCCGTGCTGCGCGCACCAGCTGGTGACGGTGGCGAGCAGCTGGGGGTCGACCGTGCCGGTGAGCCGGTAGCTGCCCGGGGTGGTCTCGGCGGCCGCGGTGCCGTCGGGCAGGGCCTTGAGCAGCGAGCCGAGGTCGAGGCCGGGGCGGCCGGTGAAGCGCAGGGTGTTCTCGGCGCCGCCGCGGCACAGCTCCTCGGGGCTGCCCTGGGCGACGACGCGGCCGGCGTCCACGATGGCGACGTCGTCGGCGAGTTCCTCGGCCTCGTTCATGAAGTGCGTGGTGAGGACGACGCTGACGCCGTCGGCGCGCAGTTCGCGGACCAGGTCCCAGGTGGCGCGGCGGGCCTGCGGGTCGAGTCCGGCGGTCGGCTCGTCGAGGAAGACCAGCTCGGGGCGCCCGACGACGGCCATGGCGAGCGAGAGGCGCTGCTGCTGGCCGCCGGAGAGGCGCCGGTAGGTGGTGCGGCCGCAGGAGCCGAGGCCGAGCCGCTCGACGAGGGCGTCCACGTCCAGCGGGTGGGCGTGCAGCTTCGCCATGTGGCGCAGCATCTCGTCGGCGCGGGCACCGGAGTAGACGCCGCCGGACTGGAGCATCACGCCGATCCGGGGGCGCAGCGCGGCGGCGTCGGCGACCGGGTCGAGGCCGAGGACGCGGACGGTGCCGGCGTCCGGCCTGCGGTAGCCCTCGCAGGTCTCGATGGTGGTGGTCTTGCCGGCCCCGTTCGGCCCGAGGACGGCGGTGACGGTGCCCGCCCGGACGTCGAGGTCGAGGCCGTCGACGGCGGTCTTGGTGCCGTACCGCTTGACCAGGCCCCGTACCCGGACGGCGGGCTCGACGGACTCGTTTCGCATGCCGGGAAGTCTAAGGACTCGCCCGTACGGCCGACCCCGGCGGGGTAGAGGCGGTGTATGGCGGTCTTCGTCGGCACGTCCGGGTGGCAGTACCGGGACTGGCGGGGCGTGCTCTATCCCGAGGGCGTGCCCCAGCGGCTCTGGCTGGAGGAGTACGCGCGGAGCTTCGCGGCCGTCGAGAACAACAACGCCTTCTACCGGCTGCCCGAGCGTGACACCTTCGCCCACTGGCGGGAGCGGACGCCCGAGGGCTTCGTGATGGCGGTGAAGGCCAGCCGGTATCTGACGCACATCAAGCGGCTGAAGGACCCGGCGGAGCCGGTGGCGCGGCTGATGGGCCGCGCGGAGGCGCTGGGGAGGCGGCTCGGGCCCGTACTGCTCCAGCTGCCGCCGAACCTGCGCGCGGACACCGGGCTCCTCGACGCGGCGCTCGACCGCTTCCCGAAGGGGGTGCGGGTGGCGGTCGAGCCGCGGCACGAGTCGTGGTGGACGGACGGGACCGAGGAGGTGCTCGTGCGCCACGGCGCGGCGCTGTGCTGGGCGGACCGGGGCGGGCGGCCGGTGACCCCGCTGTGGCGGACCGCGGACTGGGGCTATCTGCGGCTGCACGAGGGCCGGGCCCGGCCCTTCCCCTCGTACGGCCGGCGGGCGCTGGTGAGCTGGGCGGATCGGCTCGCGGAGGGCTGGCCGGACCGGGCGGACGTGTTCGTTTTCTTCAACAACGACCCGGGCGGGGCCGCTGTCCGCAACGCGGAATCTTTCGTCCATTTGGTGGAGTCCTCGGGGCGGTCGGTGCGGGTCCCGGAGGGCTGATCGCGGGCCGCGGAGCGGCCGGAAAGCGCTGGTCACCGGCGTCGTGATTCGTCCTACGAATGATCGTTTCCGCAGGTCAGGTAAGCCTTACCTATGTGAGGCACCGCACCGTCACGGCCCCCGGCCTCGCTTGTCAGCCCGTGATTAATTACGCAACAATGGCGTTGTGAAAAACGTCGGTGAGGCTCCCGCGGAGGAACTCGCGACCGGTGAGCGCTCCACGCGCAACCGGATCGCGCGCTCCATCCTGGACCACGGTCCCTCGACCGTCGCCGATCTCGCCCAGCGGCTCGGCCTCACCCAGGCCGCCGTCCGTCGCCACCTCGACTCGCTGGTGGGCGACAACGTCGTGGAGGCGCGCGAGAAGCGGGTCTACGGGGCCCGCACCCGCGGCCGTCCCGCCAAGGTCTTCTCGCTCACCGACTGCGGCCGGGACGCCTTCGACCAGTCGTACGACAAACTGGCCGTGGAGGCGCTGCGCTGGATCGAGCGGAACGCCGGCGGGGAAGCGGCCGTGGCCGCCTTCGCCCGGGACCGGATCGAGGCCCAGGCGGAGGCGTACCGCGAGGCCGTCGAGTCCGCCGACCCCGACCGGCGCACCGAGGCGCTGGCCAAGGCGCTGAGTGCCGACGGGTACGCTGCCACCGCGCGTCACGCGCCGGTCGGCGAGCAGCTCTGCCAGCACCACTGCCCGGTCGCCCACGTCGCCGAGCAGTACCCGCAGCTGTGCGAGGCGGAGACGGAGATCTTCTCCCGCCTCCTCGGGACCCACGTCCAGCGCCTGGCCACCATCGCGCATGGTGACGGCGTCTGCACGACGTTCATCCCCGACATCGCGCACGGCACCCCACAGACCACCGAATCCACAGCATCCGCAAGCACGGCCGGGAGGAACCCCGCATGACCACCGAGATCAGCCACCCCGAGCTCGAGGGCCTGGGTCGGTACGAGTACGGCTGGGCCGACTCGGACGCGGCAGGCTCCACCGCCAAGCGCGGTCTCTCCGAGGACGTCGTCCGCGACATCTCGGCCAAGAAGAACGAGCCCGAGTGGATGCTGAAGCTGCGCCTCAAGGGTCTGCGGCTGTTCGACAAGAAGCCCATGCCGACCTGGGGCTCCGACCTGTCGGGCATCGACTTCGACAACATCAAGTACTTCGTGCGGTCCACCGAGAAGCAGGCCGAGTCCTGGGAGGACCTGCCGGAGGACATCAAGAACACGTACGACAAGCTCGGCATCCCGGAGGCGGAGAAGCAGCGCCTCGTCGCCGGTGTCGCCGCCCAGTACGAGTCCGAGGTCGTCTACCACCAGATCCGCGAGGACCTGGAGGAGCAGGGCGTCATCTTCGTCGACACCGACACCGCGCTGAAGGAGCACGAGGAGCTCTTCAAGGAGTACTTCGGCACCGTCATCCCGGTCGGCGACAACAAGTTCGCCTCCCTGAACACGGCCGTGTGGTCCGGCGGCTCGTTCATCTACGTGCCGAAGGGCGTGCACGTCGAGATCCCGCTCCAGGCCTACTTCCGCATCAACACGGAGAACATGGGCCAGTTCGAGCGGACGCTGATCATCGTCGACGAGGACGCCTACGTCCACTACGTCGAGGGCTGCACCGCCCCGATCTACTCCTCGGACTCGCTGCACAGCGCCGTGGTCGAGATCATCGTCAAGAAGGGCGGCCGCTGCCGCTACACGACCATCCAGAACTGGTCGAACAACGTCTACAACCTGGTGACCAAGCGCGCCGTCGCCTACGAGGGCGCCACCATGGAGTGGGTCGACGGCAACATCGGCTCCAAGGTCACCATGAAGTACCCGGCCGTCTACCTGATGGGCGAGCACGCCAAGGGCGAGACCCTGTCCATCGCCTTCGCGGGCGAGGGCCAGCACCAGGACGCCGGCGCCAAGATGGTCCACATGGCCCCGAACACCTCGTCGAGCATCGTCTCGAAGTCGGTGGCGCGCGGCGGTGGCCGCACCTCCTACCGCGGTCTGATCGAGATCGGCGAGGGCGCCCCCGGCGCCAAGTCGAACGTCCTCTGCGACGCGCTGCTCGTCGACACGATCTCCCGCTCGGACACGTACCCCTACGTGGACGTCCGCGAGGACGACGTCACGATGGGCCACGAGGCCACCGTCTCCAAGGTCTCCGAGGACCAGCTCTTCTACCTGATGCAGCGCGGCCTGACCGAGCAGGAGGCCATGGCGATGATCGTGCGCGGCTTCGTCGAGCCGATCGCCAAGGAGCTGCCGATGGAGTACGCGCTGGAGCTGAACCGGCTGATCGAGCTGCAGATGGAAGGCGCGGTCGGCTAAGAGCCCCGCCCAGAACCCGCAGCGACCGATTTCTTACGCAGGAAGAGAGCAACACGACAGCCATGGCTGACGCCCAGAACATCCCCGCGGGCTCCACCACCGCGGGCTCGATCGCGGTGGCCGCCGAGTCCACCGTCGCCACGCGCATGAGCGCCCCGCCGTCCTTCGACGTCGCGGACTTCCCCGTCCCGCACGGCCGCGAGGAGGAGTGGCGCTTCACCCCGCTGGAGCGCCTGCGCGGCCTGCACGACGGCACCGCCGTCGCCACCGGCGAGGGCGTCCGCGTCGAGATCGAGGCCCCCGAGGGCGTCACCGTGGAGACCGTGGGCCGCGACGACGCGCGCCTCGGCAAGGCCGGCAAGCCGGTCGACCGCGTCGCCGCCCAGGCGTACTCCTCCTTCGAGAAGGCGTCGGTCGTCACCGTCGCCAAGGAGGCCGTGCTCTCCGAGCCGATCCGCATCTCCGTGCACGGCCAGGGCGGTGTCGCCTTCGGCCACCAGGTGATCGAGCTCGGCGCCTTCGCCGAGGCCGTCGTCGTCATCGACCACACCGGCGACGGCGTGCTCGCCGCCAACCTGGACTACGTCCTGGGCGACGGCGCCAAGCTGACCGTCGTCTCCGTCCAGGACTGGGACGAGAAGGCCGTCCACGTCGCCCAGCACAACGCCCTGGTCGGCCGCGACGCCTCCTTCAAGTCGGTCGTCGTGACCTTCGGCGGCGACGTGGTCCGCCTCCACCCGCGCGTCGAGTACGCGGCCCCCGGCGGCGAGGCCGAGCTCTTCGGCCTGTACTTCACCGACGCCGGGCAGCACCAGGAGCACCGCCTCCTGGTCACCCACAACACCCCGCACTGCAAGTCCAACGTGGCCTACAAGGGCGCGCTGCAGGGCCAGGACGCGCACGCCGTGTGGATCGGTGACGTCCTCATCGAGGCCAAGGCCGAGGGCACCGACACCTACGAGCTCAACCGGAACCTCGTCCTCACCGACGGCGCCCGGGTCGACTCGGTCCCGAACCTGGAGATCGAGACCGGCGAGATCGCCGGCGCCGGCCACGCCTCCGCCACCGGCCGCTTCGACGACGAGCAGCTCTTCTACCTGATGGCCCGCGGCATCCCGGAGACCGAGGCCCGCCGCCTCGTCGTCCGCGGCTTCTTCGCCGAGCTGGTCCAGCAGATCGGCATCGCGGACGTCGAGGAGCGCCTGATCGCCAAGATCGAGGCCGAGCTGGAGGCGTCCGTCTGATGGCCTTCGTCCGCGCCTGTGCGCTGAGCGAGCTGGCCGAGGACACCCCCAAGCGGGTGGAACTCGACGGCACGCCGGTGTCCCTCGTCCGCACCGAGGGCGAGGTGTTCGCGATCCACGACATCTGCTCGCACGCGAACGTCTCCCTCTCGGAGGGCGAGGTCGAGGACTGCCAGATCGAGTGCTGGCTGCACGGCTCCGCGTTCGACCTGCGCACCGGCAAGCCGTCCGGCCTTCCCGCGACGCGCCCCGTCCCCGTATACCCCGTAAAGATCGAAGGGGACGATGTGCTCGTCTCCGTCACCCAGGAGTCCTGAGTCACCCATGGCAACGCTTGAAATCCGCGACCTGCACGTCTCCGTCGAGGCCGAGAACGGCCCCCGGGAGATCCTCAAGGGCGTCGACCTGACCGTGAAGCAGGGCGAGACCCACGCCATCATGGGCCCCAACGGCTCCGGCAAGTCGACCCTGGCGTACTCCCTGGCCGGCCACCCGAAGTACACGATCACCGGCGGCACCGTCACCCTCGACGGCGAGGACGTCCTGGAGATGTCGGTCGACGAGCGCGCCCGCGCCGGCGTCTTCCTGGCCATGCAGTACCCGGTCGAGGTCCCCGGCGTCTCGGTCTCCAACTTCCTGCGCACCTCCGCCACCGCCGTCCGCGGCGAGGCCCCGAAGCTGCGCCTCTGGGTGAAGGAGGTCAAGGAGGCCATGGAGAAGCTCCAGATGGACCCGGCCTTCGCCGAGCGCAACGTCAACGAGGGCTTCTCCGGCGGCGAGAAGAAGCGTCACGAGATCCTCCAGCTCGAGCTGCTCAAGCCGAAGATCGCGATCCTCGACGAGACCGACTCCGGCCTCGACGTCGACGCCCTTCGCATCGTCTCCGAGGGCGTCAACCGCGTCCGCGAGACCGGCGAGGTCGGCACCCTGCTGATCACGCACTACACGCGCATCCTGCGCTACATCAAGCCCGACTTCGTGCACGTGTTCGCGAACGGCCGCATCGTCGAGTCCGGCGGCGCCGAGCTCGCCGACCAGCTGGAGAACGAGGGCTACGACAAGTACGTGAAGGGTGGCGCATCCGCGTGACTTCCGCCCATCAGGGGCTGACCGGCCTCCTCGACACCGAGGCGATCCGCAAGGACTTCCCGCTGCTGGATCGTCTGGTCCACGACGGCAAGAAGATCGTGTACCTGGACTCGGCGGCGACCTCGCAGAAGCCGCGCCAGGTCCTCGACGCTCTCAACGCCTACTACGAGCGGCACAACGCGAATGTCCACCGCGGCGTCTACACCGTCGCCGAGGAGGCCACCGCGCTGTACGAGGGCGCCCGCGACAAGGTCGCCGCCTTCATCAACGCGCCGAGCCGCGACGAGGTGATCTTCACCAAGAACGCCTCCGAGTCGCTCAACCTCGTGGCCAACATGCTGGGCTGGGCCGACGAGCCCTACCGCGTGGACCACGAGACCGAGATCGCCATCACGGAGATGGAGCACCACTCCAACATCGTGCCGTGGCAGCTGCTCGCGCAGCGCACCGGCGCGAAGCTGAAGTGGTTCGGCCTCACGGACGACGGTCGCCTCGACCTGTCGAACATCGAAGAGGTCATCACCGAGAAGACCAAGATCGTCTCCTTCACGCTGGTCTCGAACCTGCTGGGCACGATCAACCCGGTCGAGACGATCATCCGCCGTGCCCAGGAGGTCGGCGCCCTCGTCTGCATCGACGCCTCGCAGGCCGCCCCGCACATGGTGCTCGACGTGCAGGCGCTGCAGGCCGACTTCGTGGCCTTCACCGGCCACAAGATGTGCGGCCCGACCGGCATCGGCGTGCTGTGGGGACGGCAGGAGCTCCTGGAGGACCTGCCGCCGTTCCTCGGTGGCGGCGAGATGATCGAGACCGTCTCGATGCACTCGTCCACCTACGCGCCGGCCCCGCACAAGTTCGAGGCGGGTACGCCCCCGATCGCCCAGGCCGTCGGCCTCGGCGCGGCCGTGGACTACCTGTCGGCGATCGGCATGGAGAACATCGCGCGCCACGAGCACGCGATCACCGAGTACGCCGTCCAGCGCCTCCAGGAGGTGCCGGACCTGCGGATCATCGGCCCGACCACGGCCGAGGACCGCGGCGCGGCGATCTCCTTCACGCTCGGTGACATCCACCCGCACGACGTGGGCCAGGTCCTCGACGAGCAGGGCATCGCCGTCCGCGTGGGTCACCACTGCGCGCGCCCGGTCTGCCTGCGGTACGGAATTCCGGCGACCACGCGGGCGTCGTTCTATCTGTACTCCACTCCGGCCGAGGTCGACGCCCTGGTCGCGGGCCTGGAGCACGTCCGTAACTTCTTCGGATAGGGCGGCTGACCTGTGAAGCTGGATTCGATGTACCAGGACGTCATCCTGGACCACTACAAGCACCCCCACGGGCGGGGCTTGCGGCCCGGCGACGCCGAGGTGCACCACGTCAACCCGACCTGCGGTGACGAGATCACGCTCCGGGTGAAGTACGACGGCGAGCGCATCGAGGACGTGTCGTACGAGGGCCAGGGCTGTTCCATCAGCCAGGCGTCGGCCTCCGTGCTCAACGAGCTGCTCGTCGGCAAGGAGCTGGCCGAGGCGCAGAAGATCCAGGGCACCTTCCTGGAGCTGATGCAGTCCAAGGGCCAGATCGAGCCGGACGACGCCATGGAGGAGATCCTGGAGGACGCGGTCGCGTTCGCCGGTGTCTCCAAGTACCCGGCCCGGGTGAAGTGTGCGCTGCTCAGCTGGATGGCGTGGAAGGACGCGACCGCCCAGGTCCTGGGCGGGGACGACCAGAAGTCTGTGAGGAAGTCGGCATGACCGAGAACGCCGAGGCCATCATGAAGCCGGCCTCCGAGGAAGAGATCCGCGAGGCGCTGTACGACGTCGTCGACCCCGAGCTGGGCATCGACGTGGTCAACCTGGGCCTGATCTACGGCATCCACGTCGACGACTCGAACGTCGCGACGCTGGACATGACCCTGACGTCGGCGGCGTGTCCGCTGACCGACGTGATCGAGGACCAGGCGAAGGCCGCGACCGACGGCATCGTCAGCGAGCTGAAGATCAACTGGGTCTGGATGCCCCCGTGGGGCCCGGACAAGATCACGGACGACGGGCGCGAGCAGCTGCGCGCGCTGGGCTTCAACGTCTGAGCTCACGCATGCCGAAGGGCCGCACTCCTGGGGGAGTGCGGCCCTTCGTGCTGTTCAGACGGCCTGCTGGGCCAGGAGCGGGGCCAGGTTCTCCCTGCGGATGCGCTGGTCGACGTAGAGCAGCGCGTTGACCAGCGGCTGGAACGGGGCCAGGACGGCCTGCGCGAGCATCTGGGCGAAGCCGAGGACCATCATCGAGCCGAACAGGGCGGAGAGCACCTCGCCGGGCGTCGCGGTCTCGTCGGGGCCGTACATGGGCATCGAGAACGCGCTGCCCATGGAGAGGATCTGCTGCAGCACGAAGCTGATGACGCCCACGATCAGGGAGGCGACCAGGCCGTAGCCGAAGATCCGCCACCAGTCGCCGCGCACCAGGGCGGAGGAGCGGCGCAGCGAGGCCATCGGGCCCTGGTTCTCGATGACGGCGACGGCCGGGGCCAGGCTGAACTTCACCCAGAGCCACAGACAGACCGGGAGGGTCAGCACGGCGAGCAGGAGGAGCAGGCCGCCGACGCCGGCCAGGGCCGCTGCGGGCGGGGCGTCGGACTCCGAGGAGCCGATGCCCGCGATCATGCCCACGATCAGCAGGACGAAGCCGACCATGAAGAGCAGCATCGGGACGAGCGTGGCCAGTGCCGAGAGCAGCACCGAGCCGATCACCGAGCCGAGCCGCGACCAGGCGCGGCGCCAGACCGCCACGAAGCCGACGGGGCGGCCGAGCACCGCCTCCTGGACCACGGCGGGCGCGGCCGCGCCGACCAGGCCGGTGGTGACGAGCAGGCCGAGCATGCCGACGAACCAGACGCAGCCGAAGGCGACGATCAGCGGCTGGAAGTCGGCGAAGTCCGGGCTCGTGTGCGGGGGCAGGTGGGTCAGCCGGTCGAGGTCGTCCTTGACCGCGTTGTAGGCGAGCAGGAGGCCGCCGCCGACCAGGACCGCCTCGCCCGCGTACGCCGCCACCGCGACCCCGATCAGCGGCTTCCAGTAGCGGCCGTAGGTGCTGAACGCTCCGGTCAGGAGCTCGCCGAGGCCCAGCGGGGCCAGGGGTATCACGCCGGGCTTCGGCGGGGGCGGCGGAGGCGGGTAGCCGTAGCCGTACGGTCCTGGGGCGTATGTCATGGGCACACCGTATCGGCCGCCCATGCGTACGGGCGTACACATGCATGCGTACACTTGTACACATGGGATACGGACTGCTCGCGGGCGCCATCGCGGCGGAGATATTCGCCACCACGTCGATGAAGTACAGCGAGGGCTTCAGCAGGTTCTGGCCCTCACTGCTCACCGGCGCCGGCTACCTCGTCTCCTTCGTGCTCCTCTCCCGGGCGCTCAAGACGCTCGAGGTCGGCACCGCCTACGCCATCTGGTCCGGCGTCGGTACCGCCGTCGTCGCCGCCATCGGCTACCTCTTCCTCGGCGAGGGCCTCGGCGCCGCCAAGATCGCCGGCATCGTGCTGATCATCGCCGGCGTCGCCGTGCTCAACCTCGGCGGCGCGCACTGATGGCCCGCCCCCGCCGCCACGACCCCGACCGGCGCGAGCGCATCGTCGACGCCGCGCTGCGCGTGGTCGGCCGGGCTGGACTCGCGGGCCTCAGCCACCGCACCGTCGCCGCCGAGGCCGACGTCCCGCTCGGCTCCACCACGTACCACTTCGCCTCCCTCGACGAACTCCTCGTCGCGGCGCTCCACCGCGTCAACGGCAACTTCGGCGCCCGCCTCCGGCAGGGCCCCGAGATCGCCGCGCCCGATCTGGCCGCCGGCCTGGCCGCGCTCATGGGGGAGTGGCTGGCCGCCGAACGCACCGGCGTGGAGCTGGAGTACGAGCTCTACCTCGCCGCCCTGCGCCGCCCCGCCCTGCGCCCCGTCGCCGCCGAGTGGGTCGACGAGGTCGTCTCCGCCCTCGCCCCGCGCACCGGCCCCGGGACCGCCCGCGCCCTGGTCGCCCTGGTGGACGGCATCAGCCTCCAGGTGCTGCTCACCGGCGCGCCGTACGACGAGGAGTACGCCCGGGAGATGCTCGCCCGGATCCTGAACGAAGACCCGAAGGGGCGGGCCGGGACCTCGTCGGAACCGCCCACGGAGCCGACCGCCACCTGAGACCGGTTGGCCCGCGCCCGGCCCCGACCGTTAGGTTTTCCGTCATGACCACTGCTCCTCGCTCCACCGGCGCCGTCGCCGCCGGCCTCGCCACCATCGCCGGTGACGGCACCGTTCTCGACACCTGGTTCCCCGCCCCCGAGCTGACCGACGCCCCCGGCCCGGCCGGCACCGAGCGGCTCGACGCCGACGCGGCCGTCAACGCCCTCGGCGAGGGCGCCGCCAAGGCCCTCGGCGTGGACGCCCGCCGCGGTGTCGAGGTGGTCGCCGTCCGCACCGTCATCGCCTCCCTCGACGACAAGCCGCTCGACGCGCACGACGCCTACCTGCGGCTGCACCTGCTCAGCCACCGCCTGGTCAAGCCGCACGGCCAGAGCCTGGACGGCGTCTTCGGCCTGCTCGCCAACGTCGCCTGGACCTCGCTGGGCCCGGTCGCCGTCGACGACATCGAGAAGGTGCGGCTCAACGCCCGCGCCGAGGGCCTGCACCTCCAGGTCACCTCGATCGACAAGTTCCCCCGCATGACCGACTACGTCGTGCCCGCCGGCGTCCGCATCGCCGACGCCGACCGCGTCCGCCTCGGCGCCCACCTCGCGGCCGGCACCACCGTCATGCACGAGGGCTTCGTCAACTTCAACGCCGGCACCCTCGGCACCTCCATGGTCGAGGGCCGCATCTCCGCCGGCGTCGTGGTCGGCAACGGCTCCGACATCGGCGGCGGCGCCTCCACCATGGGCACCCTGTCCGGCGGCGGCAACGTGATCATCTCCATCGGCGAGCGCTGCCTGATCGGCGCCGAGGCGGGCGTCGGCATCGCGCTCGGCGACGAGTGCGTCGTCGAGGCCGGTCTGTACGTCACCGCCGGCACCCGGGTCACCATGCCCGACGGCGAGATCGTCAAGGCCCGCGACCTCTCCGGCGCCTCCAACATTCTCTTCCGCCGCAACTCGGTCACCGGCGCCGTCGAGGCCCGCCCGAACAACGCGGTCTGGGGCGGCCTGAACGAGATCCTGCACAGCCACAACTGAGGCCCGGCGCCCTGAGACGGCCCGTCGCCCCCGGACATTCACCGCCGGGGGCGGCGGGCCGTCTGGCAGACCGTCACCGCCGCCGTGCCGCATCTGCGCGTCACCCGCGGCGCGATCGTCGACATCTCGTCCCAGGCCGGACCCTGGGCCAGTGCGGTCAGAGCAGCAGCTTGAAGCCGTCGTGGCTGCGGGCGAAGCCCAGCGAGTCGTAGAAGCGGTGGGCCTCGGTCCGGGACTTGTTGCTGGTCAGCTGGACCAGCCCGCAGCCACGGTCGCGGGCCCGGGCGATCGCCCGGCGCATCAGTTCGCGGCCGAGCCCGCCGCCGCGGCGGTCGGCCCGGACGCGTACGGCCTCGATCAGGGCCCGCTCGGCGCCGCCCTTGCCGAGGCCCGGGACGTACGTGGCCTGGAGACACCCGACGACCAGGCCGTCCTCGTCCACCAGCACCAGCATCTCGTTGCGCGCGTCGGCCTCGATGTCCGCGAACGCCCGCTCATAGGCGGGCGTCACGGTCACCGAGGCCGGGTCCACCACCCGCTTTTCGTCGGCGAGCAGGGCGAGGACGGCGGGCAGCTCGGCACGGGTGGCGGGGCGCAGGATCACCGCCGCAGTCTCGCACACCCGTGCGTTTCGCCCGCGGCTACGGGCGGAAGCGCAGCACCTGCGGGTCGTGGTCGCTGTTCTGGTCCGCGAACTCCGCGTTGATGTGCACCGAGTCGTACTCGAAGTGGTGCACGCCGGGGCTGGTCAGGATCTGGTCGAGGACCTGGCTGTTGCCCTGGTAGACGTACGAGTAGCGCTCGCTCTCCGGCAGCGACAGCATGGCCGGGTAGAGCGCGCCGCCGTCGGTCATCGCCTGCGTGGTGCCGGAGAACTCGAAGTCGTTCATGTCGCCGACCACGAGCACGTTCGCCTGCTTGTCGACGGCCTCGACGTCCTTGACGAAGGCGTTGACGGCCTGCGCCTGGAGCAGCCGCTTGGCGTCGGAGGAACGGTTCGGCGGCTGGTGCTGGGAGACGATCGACTCGTCACCGCCCTTCGAGGTGAGGTGGTTCGCCACCACGATCACCGTGCGGCCGCGGAAGCGGAACTCGCCCGCGAGCGGCTTGCGGCTGTTCTCCCAGGCCGGGTTCGCCGGGTCGATGCGGCCGGGGGAGAGGCTGAGGTGGGCGTCGCCCTTCTCGCCGGTGACGGCGACCGGGGTGGTCGCGTCGCCGCCCGCGCGGTCCACGAAGGAGACCCGCTCGGGGTTGAAGAGGAAGACCTGACGGATGTTGCCGCCGGGCTCGCCGCCGTCCTTGCCGTTCTGCGGGTCGATCGAGCGCCACTCGTACGCCGGGCCGCCGGCCGCCGCGATCGCCGCCGTGAACTTCTTCAGCGTCTCGCCGGCCGTGACCGTGCCGTCGTTCTTGGCGCCGTTGTCGTCCTGGATCTCCTCCAGGGCGACGATGTCGGGCGAGGCGAGGTTCTCGACGACCGCCTTCGCGAGCGCGTCGAACTTCTCCTGCGGGTCGGTCGGGTCGAGGTTCTCCACGTTGTACGTGGCGACCGCCAGCTCGTTCTTGTGCTGGCGCTCCGTCACCTCGCGCTCCAGGCCCATGTCCACGTGCTCGCCGAGCGTGCGGGCCACCAGGGTGTAGCCGCCGAACTGGTTGAAGTCCAGCGGGCCCTCGGTGGTGCCGGTCAGCCAGTCGCCGACGTTCGCCTTCGGGAAGGGCGCTTGCGAGATCGGGGCGAGCTGCTGGATCTGGAGCCGGCCCGTGTTCTGCGCGTCGTACGAGCCGTAGACCGTGCCGCCGCGGCTGTTGTCGTTCTCGAACGGCTTCACCGTCACCCACAGCTCGGCGTACGGGTCGGTGCGGCCGACCACGCGCGAGGAGCCGATCTCGACGTTCATGCCCTCCAGGGACTCGTAGTAGTCCAGGGCGTACGTCTCCGGGTCCAGGGTCAGCCCGTTGATCGAGCCGCCGGCCGCCGGGTCGCCCGCCGGGGCGTACGCCTCGGGCACCGAGCCGGACCAGATGGTGACCGGGGCCGGGACCTCGTTGCCCTTGGAGACGACCGTGATGACCGGCTTGGAGATCTGGGTCAGCGACTGGTTGCCGGAGTTCAGGCCACCGGGCACGTACTCGGTCACCGTGCCGTTGACGCTCACCGCGTCGCCGACGGCGACGGTCGGGACGGAACTGGTGAAGACGAAGATGCCTTCGCTGGTGGCCGGGTTGTCGTCGGCGTCCGGGTCCTGGATCCAGAATCCGCGCGAACCGTAGGTGCGCACGCCGGTCACGATGCCGGTCACGCCGGTCACCTGCTTGCCGACCAGCGGCGAAGTGCGGGTGGTGCCCTGGATGTCGTGGATCCGGGCGGGCACGGCCGGGCCGGCGACGGTCGCGGTGGTCACCGCCTCGTCGGCGGAGGCCGCCGTGCCGCCGAGCAGACCGGCGGCGAGGGCGGCGGAGACGACGGCGGCGACGGCCGCGGATCTCGGTATGGAGGAAGACATCAAGGCACTCCGTGGGGATTTGGACGAACGATCGAAAGATCTACGCGCGTCAATTTCGATGCAGAGCAGCACACTTGTCAAGGGTCGACGGGTGTACGAAGGCTGACGCCCCGATGAACCGGCGGACCGCCCCCGGAATGCGTCTACGCTGAAGGCCGCGCCGCCCTGCCGCCGCGCCGGCGCGCGACCGTCCCGTCCCCGCCCTCCCCCGTGGCCTCAACGGCACGGGAGGTACCCCATCGCCGAGGAGAACACCCGACATGGCACCGGACCACCCGACCCTTCCCCCCGTTCGGCTGCCCTCGGACGCGGAGCTGGCGCGGGAGGCCCTGGCCGCCCCCCTCCTCACCCGCGCCGTACGGCTCGCCCGCTGGGCCGGCCCGGAGACCCGGGTGGGCGCCGGCGGCGAACTCGTCGACGAGCAGCTGCCCGCCGCCGCCGAGGCCCTCGGCCTGGCCGGCGACGAGGACGGCGAGGCGTACGCCAGCGAGGCCTGGCGGGTCGCCGTCGACACCGGCCTCGTCGAGGTCCACGACCCCGAGGACGCCGCCGAGGACACGGCCGACGGCGAGGGCCCCGCGGGCAGCGGGGAGGAGGAGGCCGGCACCGTCACCGTCGGCGAGAACCTCGGCCTGCTCACCGCCGGTTCGCCGCAGGACGTCCTCGCCATCTGGCTCGACGGCTTCGACGCCGTCTTCTCCGACGCCGCCGCGCCCTACTTCGACGACCTCGACGCGCTCGTCGGCCCCGACGGCGAGATCGACTTCGAGGCCCTCGACTGGGACCCGGAGGGCGAGGCCGAGTTCCTGGAGGGCGTCCTCGGCAACCTCTACCTGTTGACCGTCACCGAAGGCGGCGCAGGCGACGGGCCGGTGCCGCTGCCCGCGCTCGCCGCCTCGATGGTCGTCCCCGACGACATGAGCGAGCCCACCGACGCCGTCCTGGAGCAGGTCTCCGACGCGATGATGCGGCTCGACGAGCAGTTCCGGATCCTGGAGCCGATCGGCCTCGTCGAGTACCGGCCCGTCGACGAGGCCCTGATGGTCGAGGACGGCGAGCAGGGACCGGCGGAGGCCGCCGCGCCCTTCGACGACGAGGACGTCAGTCGCTACGGCATGGTCCGGCTCACCCCGCTCGGCCTCTACGGCGTCCGCGCCCGGATGCTGGAGGCCGGCCTCACCGCTCCCGCCGTCGGCGAACTCGCCGACAAGGGCGCCGACGTGCTGCTCGACGGCCTCGCCCACTACCCGCAGGCCGCCGCCCGCGCCGAGACCGCCGGCTGGCTCGCCGCCCGCGACGCCGCCACGGCGGCCCGCGAGCTGCTCGCCGCCGCCCGCGGCAGCGACCCCGGCGCCCCGCTACGCCGGCTCCACGCCCAGCAGGCCCTCTCCCTCGTCGGCCCGGACGCGGAACCGGCCGTGCGGGAGGTCCTCGACGACCCCGAACTCGGCGGCCTCGCCCGGGTCTGGCTCGCCGAGCGCGGCGCGGCGGACATCCCGGCCCCGCCCGAGTCGATGATCTTCTGGCTGGCCGTCGACACCATCGCCGCCCACCTCGACGCCGACGGCGACCTGGAGGAACTCCAGGACCTCATCGAGGGTCTGACCGGCCGTCACGGCGGCTTCTTCGACGAGGCCTGGCGGGTCGACCACCCGGCCACCGCCGACGTCCTCGACGCCATGGGCCGTCTCCACCGCGACAAGCCGTCGGCGAAGGAGGCCCGCAAGGCGGCCTTCAAGGCGAGGTCGCGGGGCTGACGGGGGTACGGGCCGGGCCCGGCCGGGCCCGGCTCACGTCCGCAGGTACGACGCCCCGTTCATGTCGAGCACCGTCCCCGAGGCCCACTCGGCCTCCGGGGACGCCAGCCACAGCACCGCCGCGGCGATCTCCTCCGGGCTCGCCACCCGGCCGAACGGCGACTGGGCGAGGATGGCCTCGCCCTCCGGGCCGCTGAGCCTCGGCGCCACCCGCTCCGTCGCGAAGAAGCCGGGCGCCACCGAGGCGACCGCGATGCCGTGCGGGGCGAGGGCGACGGCCAGGGACTGGCCGAGCGCGTGGACGGCGGCCTTCGTGGCACCGTACGCCGGGTGGTCGGGCTCGCCGCGGAAGGCGCCGCGCGAGCCGATGTTGACGATGCGGCCGCCGGTCCCCGCCTCGATCATCCGGCGGGCCGCCAGATGGCTGAGATACGCGGTGCCGAGCAGGTTCACGGAGACGTGCCGCTGCCACAGCTCCGCCCACTGCTCGTACGGCGTCGTCGCCGGAGGGTGCGGCAGGTTCACGGCCGCGTTGTTCACCAGGACGTCCAGGCCGCCGAGTGCCTCGGCCGCCGCGTCCGCGACCCGGGCGGCCTCCGCCGGGTCGGCGAGGTCGCCGGAGACCAGCGCGTGGCCGGTGCCGTCGAGGGAGCCGAGGGTCGCGCGGGCCTCGTCGGCGCGCGAGCCGTAATGCACGCACACCCGGTCGCCGTTGGCCGCGAAGGCCCGGGCCACCGCCCGGCCCAGGCCGCGCGACGCGCCGCTGACCAGTACGCGCCTACCGTGCGGGGGCAGGTTCATGGAGGATCGCCTTTCTGTTCAAGTGCCGTTTGTACGGGGGCGCGACCGTGTGCCGCGACACCGGGTGACGACAGGGAGAAGACCGTCATGTCCCTCAACCGCAGAGAGTTCGCCAAGCAGTCCGCCGCGGCGGGCGCCGGCCTCGCCCTCACCGGCGCCGTCGGGGCGCTCGCCACCGCACCGCAGGCCCTGGCCGCCGACGAGTACGAGGTGAGCAGCGGCGCCGCCGACGGCAACGGCCACGGCCGTCCCCTCGGCTACGGAGAGCTGGTCGCCGACCCGGAGGGCATCCTGGCCCTCCCCGAGGGCTTCACCTACCGGATCATCACCCACAGCGGCGTCACCCGCCTGGAGACCGGCGAGTTCACGCCGTCCAACCACGACGGCACCGCCACCTTCGACGGCCCGCGCGGCACCACGTACCTGGTCAACAACCACGAGCTCAAGGGCCCGCGCGCCAAGTGGACCTACCCCGTCCCGCTCACCGAGGGCCTGGTCTACGACCCGGCGGCCGCCGGCGGCTGCACGGTCGTCGAGGTGCACCGCGACGGCACGGTCGCCGAGTGGGTCGGCATCGCCGGCACCTCCACCAACTGCGCGGGCGGCCGCACCCCCTGGGGCACCTGGCTCACCTGCGAGGAGACCGAGGACCTGGCCGGCAAGAACGGCATGACCAAGGACCACGGCTACGTCTTCGAGGTCGACCCGCACGACCAGGGCGCGAACCTCGACCCGAAGCCCGTCAAGGCCTTCGGGCGGTACGCCCACGAGGCGGTCGTCGTCGACCCCAAGCGCGGCCACGTCTACCTCACCGAGGACGCCGCCGGCCCCAACGGCCTGTTCTACCGCTGGGTCCCGCCACAGGACTTCGAGCACGGCCGCGGACAGCTGGCGACCCTCGCCGACGACGCGGGCCGGCTCCAGGCGCCCAGGTGCTTCGACTCCGCCGGGCAGTACGTCGACGACCTCTCCCGCGCCACGAGGATCGGCACCGTCTACGGCGTGGACTGGGTCGACGTGGAGGACCGCGACGCCCGTACGGTCTCGGTGCGCAAGCAGTTCGGCGAGGGCGAGGTGACCCGCGCCCGCAAGCTGGAGGGCATGTGGTGGGGCGACGGCGGCGCGTACGTCGTCTCCTCGTACGCCCGCGCGGAGAGCCCCGTCGCGCACGACGGCCAGGTCTGGTTCTACGACCCGAAGCGCCGCACGCTCACCCTCAAGGTGCTGCTCAGCGTCAACGCCGCCCCGGAGCAGGACGGCGCCTTCGACGGCCCCGACAACATCACCGTCTCCCCGTACGGCGGCCTCGTCATCGCCGAGGACGGCGAGGGCATCAACCACCTCTTCGGCGCGACCGAGAGCGGCCGCACCTACCCGATCGCCCGCAACGACCTCAACGACAGCGAGTTCACGGGCGTCACCTTCTCGCCCGACGGCGAGACCCTCTTCGCCAACATCCAGACCCCGGGCATCATGCTCGCGATCACCGGCCCCTGGCGCCGCCAGCCGCGCCACTGAGCCGATCGCCCTCCGGGCCTCGCGCACGCCCGCGCGAGGCCCGGGCGGCCTCAGAGCGCCTGGGCGGCGGGCTTCACCATGCCGCGCACGGTGCGGGACTTCACGAAGTCGCCGATCGCCGTCATCTCCCACTCGCCGGAGAACTGGCGGATGAGCTTGGCCATCATCACGCCCGTCTGCGGCTCCGCCGTGGTCAGGTCGAAGCGGACCAGCTCCTCGCCGGTCGTCCCGTCGATCAGCCGGCAGTACGCCTTGGCGACCTCGGTGAACTTCTGGCCGGAGAAGGAGTTGACGGTGAAGACCAGGCCCGTGGTGTCCGCGGGCAGCCGGCCCAGGTCGACCACGATGACCTCGTCGTCGCCCGCGCCCTCGCCGGTCAGGTTGTCGCCGGAGTGCTTGACGGCGCCATTGAGGATGGACAGCTTGCCGAAGTAGCAGCTGTCGATGTGGTTGCGCTGCGGGCCGTACGCGATGACGGAGGCGTCCAGGTCGATGTCCCGGCCGCGGTAGGCGGGCTCCCAGCCGAGGCCCATCTTGACCGTGGAGAGCAGCGGGCGGCCGCCCTTGACCAGGGACACGGTCTGGTTCTTCTGCAGGCTGACCCGGCCCTTGTCCAGGTTGATCTTCCCGGCGCCGACGGGCGGCGCGGGAGGCGCGGGCGGCGCCGCCGGGGGAGCGGCAGCAACCGGAGGCGCGGTCGGCGGCGCCGGCGGGGTCTGCCAGGACGGCGGGGTCGACGGCTGCGCCGACGGCGGGGCGGCGGGGGCCTGCGGGGGCGCGGGCGCGGCGGCGGGCGCGGGTGCCGGCTCCTCGTCCACCGACACACCGAAGTCGGTCGCGATGCCGGCGAGCCCGTTCGCGTACCCCTGCCCCACCGCGCGGGCCTTCCACGCCCCGCCCCGCAGATAGATCTCCATGACCACGAGCGCCGTCTCGGTGGCGAGCCGCGGCGGGGTGAAGGTGGCGAGGACGCTGCCGTCGTCCGCGTTCCGCAGCGTCGCGGTGGGCTCGATGCCCTGGAAGGTCTGGCCCGCGGCGTCCGGGCTCGCGGTCACCACGATCTTCTCGACGCCGGCCGGCACGGCGGAGGTGTCCACCAGGATGGCGTCCGGCGCCGCGCCGCCGCCGGAGCGGTACGTGACACCGGGACCTGACGGCTGGTTGTAGAAGATGAAGTCGTCGTCGGAACGCACCTTGCCGTTGGCGCCGAGCAGCAGGCCCGAGACGTCGAGCCGCACCGGGGCGGCGACGTCCACCGCCACGCGCGCGGCGGTGAGAGGGATGTTCGAGCCGGGGGTCATAGCGGTCATGCCCCGGGTAACGAACGACCTTCCTTTGCCGTTCCCTTACCTGCGCCCGGTTCGGCCACCCCGGTGAAATATTCTTTCGACTCGTGGGTGGGAGCTCTTTTCGGACACGGGACGTGGACGAGGCGCGCGAGGAGATCGAGGCGCGCTATTACGCCAACTTCATGGATGTCATCGACGCGCGCGAGGGACGTCCCTTCGCCGCGCGCTTCGACACCGTCGCCCTCGGCCCGCTGATGATCGGCGACCTGAGCTGCGGCGCGGACGTGCGGATGCGCTTCGGCGAACTCGGCGCGTTCCACCTCAACGCGCCGATGAGCGGGACCATGGAGGTGCGCCAGGGCAGGAGCGGACGCCGGCTGCTCGCCACCCCCGAGGAGGCGATGCTGCTCGACCCGTCGGGCGACACCTTCCTCGACCGGTGGACCGGGGACTGCCGCTCTCTTTCGGTCAAGATCGGCGCGACAGCCCTGGAAGAGCGTCTGGAGGCGCTGCTCGGGCGCCCGCCGGGTGCCCGGCTCACCTTCGGCCCGGGGCTCGACATCACCCGCGGGCCCGGCCGGAGCTGGGTGACCTTCGCCCGGCAGGTGGCGGCCGGGGCGCTCGTCGGCGACGGCCTCGCCACGCACGAACTGGTCGCCCGCCCGCTCCAGGAGGCGCTGCTCAACGGCCTGCTGCTCGCCGCCGACCACGCCTGGCGCGACGAGCTGGACCGTCCCGCCGGCCCGGCCAGGCCGGCGCCCGTCAAGCGGGTGATGGACGCGGTGCGGGCCCGCCCCGAGCACCCCTTCACCACCACCGAACTGGCCGCCCTCGCCCGCGTCAGCGTGCGCCGGCTCCAGGAGTCGTTCCGCGAGTACGTGGGGATGTCCCCGATGGCGTACGTGCGCGAGGTGCGCCTTGACCGGGTCCACGAGGAGCTGCGGGCGGGCGACCCGGACGGGCTGGCCGTCGGCGAGGTGGCCTGGCGCTGGGGCTTCACCCACCCGGGCCGGTTCGCGGCGCAGTACCGTGCCCGGTTCGGCGAGCCGCCGTCGCGCACCCTACGCGGCTGAGGGGGCGGGACCGCGGGCGTGCCCACGGCTCGACGGGGAGGTCCGTGGCGCGACCGGGATGTCCGTGGCGCGACCGAATTCGTACTCCGCGCGGCCAGTCATGACCTATTCCGTCTCGTTCGACGACTGCTCAGGATCGAATCCTTCGCGTTTTGTGGACAGCGGCCGCGCTTCGCGGCTCGCGGCGATCTTGACCGCGTCCTATCGTCGCTTTGTCCGCGTGCCTCCGAGCATGCGTCGACCCGGGCCCCGGCCGGCTCCCCCGCATTGTCCGGCCGGGCCTGTGCTTTCCTCTCCCGGCTTCGCCCGCGCCAGCAGCGCCGCACCGGCGAGCCCCGCGGCCCCGAGAACGGGCAGCAGCACCCGTACGTCCACCACCGCCAGCAGGCCCGCGCCGAGCGCGATGGCCAGCGCGTTCGGCACGAAGACCAGGGTGTTCGCGGTACCGGCCGCGCGGCCCACGGCCTCCGCCGGAACGTTCCGCTGGACGGCTGTCATCGCGGCGATCAGGACCCACGGCAGGCCCACGCCGACGAGCACGCTCGCGGCCCAGGCGGTCGTGTCGTACGGCAGCGCCCGCCCCGCCGCGCCCAGGGCGAAGAGCCCGAGGCCGGCCGCCGCGAGCGCCCGCTCCGGAAGGCGCCGCAGCAGCGGCCCCGCCGAGAGGCCCGCCGCGACGGACCCGGCGCCCTGCACCGCGTAGAGGACGCCCGCGTACGCCGGGGAGTGGCCGAGGCCCCGGTCGACGACCGCGTAGACGGCGGCTCCGTTCAGCCCCGCGAGCAGCATGGTGAAGCCGCCCGCCGCGACGAGCAGCCGCAGGAGCGGCGACTCCCACAGCAGCCGGGCGCCGTCGGCGACCCGGGGCCGCCGCTCCGGCGCGGGCGGCTCCTCCCGCACCCGCAGGAGCGCGAACACCCCGGCCGCCAGGGCGAAGGTGACCGCGTCCAGGACGGCGACGGGGCCGCCGCCGAAGCGGGCGAAGAGCCCGGCCGCGACGAGCGGGGCGAGCAGCTTCATCGCCTCGTTGACGGTCATCCGCAGCCCGTTGAGCTCCCCGAGCCGGTCCGGGTCGAGAGCGCCCGCCGCGAGCGCGGCCTCCGCCGCGTCGTGGACGGCGCCCTGGGTCCCGTACGCCAGGAGCACGACGAACAGCAGCCACACGTGGCCGGGCCGGTCGACCCAGAGCAGCAGGGGCAGCAGCGCCGCCATATCCAGGTTCACGGCGACGAGCAGCGGCCGCCTGCGCACCCGGTCGACGAGCGAGCCGAGCAGCGGCCCGAGCAGCGCGGGCGCCCACAGGGCGAAGGCGGTGAGGGCGGCCAGGCTGTCGGAGCCGGTGAGCGACTTGACCCAGATGCCGGAGACGAGCCACATCGCGGTCGTGCCGAAGCCGGACACGAGCACGGCCGTCAGATAGAGAGGAACGGAGAGCGAAACGGAGAGAGGAAGACGCATGTCGGCAGGCTGGCGTCTGAGGTGCCCGCGCCGGATCGGTCACCTGCCCTAATCCGGTCCCGAATCCGGTCCTACGGCATTCCGTAGGACTGCAGCTCGATCAGCTGCCCGTCGGGGTCGCGCAGATGGGCGCTGCGCAGCCCGGGGCCCCACTCCGGGCGGTCGGCCGGGGCGAGCACCGGGCTGCCGCCGTGGTCCAGGCAGTGGGCGAAGCGCTCGTCGACGTCGTCGACCACGAACACCAGCATCGCCGTGTCCTGGGAGGGCTGTTCGGACCGGTCGGGCCGCGCCGCAGTGCCGAGGGCGGCGGCCATCGCGCCGCGGTCGAACAGCGCGAGCACGGGCCGGCCGCCGTCCGCCTCCCAGTTGGCGTAGGGGCCGTCCGGCGTGCCCTTGTCGAGGGCGGCGCCGGACAGCTCCGGCAGCACGGCGTCGTAGAAGCGGAAGCAGGCGGCGAAACGGGTGACGAGCAGACGGGGGTACGGGGCGAGGGCATCCACGAACGGCTCCTGGGAACGACGGGGCGCGAGCGAGCGCACCCTGAAATAGTGGGTGGACACCCACTATAGGGACGCACCCTAGAATCCGTCCCATGGTTTCCGAGCCCGCCGCCCCGCCCGCCCCGCCGACCCTCCTCGGCCTGACCACCTATCTGCTCTCCCGAGTCGGCAAGACGGCCCGTGGCCGGCTCGCCGAACGCCTCGCCGAACGCGGGCTGCGGCTCTGGCACATGGCGGTGCTCGCCGCCCTCGCCGACTTCGGGCCGCACGCTCAGCGCGATCTCGTCCTGCGGCTCGGCGTCGACCCGAGCGACATGGCGAAGGTGGTCGACCACCTCGCCGCCGCGGGGTACGTGGACCGGGCGCGCGACCCGCACGACCGCCGGCGCGTCTCCGTCACGCTCGCCCCCGCCGGCCGCGCCCTCCTCGCGGACCTCGACGCCGAGGCCCGTGCCGTCCAGGACGAGGTGCTCGCCCCGCTCGACGCGCGGGAGCGCCGGGTCCTGCAGGAGCTGCTGCTCCGCGTCCAGCGGGGGCTGGCGGAGGGCTGAGTCCTACGCCGCGGGCTGCGCCGCCCGGTTGCGCATCCCGGCCGGCGGGGTCGCGTACGCCACGCGCCGGTGTGCCCGCCAGAGCATCAGCCGGGCCGCGTACGGGTGGAGGCGCCGCGCCACCGCGAAGTAGAGCCGGCCGCGGGCGTTGTGGATCCGTACGGCGGTGGCCAGCGTCACCGAGTCCTCGTCGACCAGGACCGACGCGCGGAAGTCCAGATGGGAGGCGTCGCGGCCGACCATCAGCTCGCGGTCGCCGGCGCCCTGGACGGGGAACGGCAGGACGTGCCGCCAGGCGTGCGGGTCGCGGTCCATGCCGGGGCCCAGCGGCATCCGCCAGGCGTCGGTGAAGTCGGGGCGCGGGGCGGCCCCGTGGAGCAGGCGGGCGGTGTCCGGGCCCGGCACGGGCACGGCCCTCGGCCGGGTCCAGAAGAGCCGGTTGACGAGCAGCGCGCGGGGTGAGCGGCGGGCCGGCGGGTGCGGCAGGACGCCGAGCGCGGCCCGCTCGGCGTTGTCGAAGATCTCCTCGACCATGGCGTCGTGCACGGGCTCGATCGCCAGCTTGAAGAAGGCGAACGCGGCCGGGGGCATGGCCACTTCGAGCGTGTGGGAGATCCGGCAGCGGTCCGGGCCGAGCGGCTCCACGTCGACCCGGTGGTAGCCCTCGCCGAGGCCGCCGTCCGTCATGTCGAAGCGGACCGAGCGCCCCGGCTCGTGGGCGGTGACCCGGTAGCGGACCATGCCGTGCCCGCCGTCGGCGCCGACGGCGAGCGGGCGGTCCAGGACCATGGCGGGCCAGACCGGGGTGGGGAACAGGGGGTCGTCCGGCGCGGAGAGCCGGTCGACGAGGGCTCCGACGACGTCGGCCGGGGCCCGGACGATCCTCTGGTGGACGTTGCTCAGCGTGCGTGCAGCGCGCATGACGGCACCTCCATACGGGAGCGTATGTTCAACCGTACGGTAGCGTACGGAAACATGCGAGAGCACCAGGACCCCGAGGAAGAAGGCGGCCGAGGCGACCGAGCCGGCCGCAAGCGCCTGACCGCGGACGACTGGGCGGACGCGGCTCTCGCCGCGCTCGGCGAACGCGGGCTCGCGGGCGTCGCCGTCGAACCCCTCGCGACCCGTCTGGGCGCCACCAAGGGCAGCTTCTACTGGCACTTCGCCAACCGGGACGCGCTCGTCACCGCGGCCCTGAACCGCTGGGAGGAGCTGTCCACCGAGCGGATCATCACGGCCATGGAGGCCGCCGAACCCGACCCGGAGGCCCGCCTCGCCGCACTGCTGCGCGGCGCGACCGCACTGGCCGTCGAGAACCCGCTGGAGGTCCGCCTGTTCGCCGCCGGCGACCACCCCGCCGTCGCGGCCGCGCTCGCCCGCGTCACCGAACGCCGGGTCGGCTACCTCGCCCACCTCTTCGGACTGCTCGGCTTCCCACCCGCCGAAGCCCGCCGCCGCGGCTTCCTCGCCTACACCAGCTACCTCGGCCACGCCCAGCTCGCCCACGCGGTCCCGGAGACGGTCCCGACGGACCCGGCCTACCTCGCCTCGGTGCTCGCCGCGCTGCTCAAGCCCTGATCAGAAGCGCTCGGCCGCCGGCCGCGCCGCGGAGGGGTGCGGCCGGGCGGTCAGGCCGCCGCGCCCTGCCGCGCCGCACGGCGCGTCTCGAACCACAGGGCCGCGCCCGTCACCAGCGCGCCCGTGCCCTCCCAGAGGCCCACGCCCAGGAAGCCGGACGGGGCGCGGTCCGTGAGGACCGCGAGGGTGAAGACGGTGCAGGTGAGGAGGCGGAAGGGGACCGTCCAGCGGAAGAAGGACTTCCAGTCGGCGAGGGCGGCGAGGACGTAGTAGACGCCCATGTTGAGCGCCGCCATGGAGGAGGCGGTCAGGAAGAGGAGGGTGTGGTCGTCGGCCGCGCGGCTCGCCTCGGAGACGGGCGTCAGGCCCATGAGGCGGATCGTGGTGTCGGGCGAGACCAGGCCCACCACGCCGAGGACCGCGGCGAGGACGCCGAAGACGGCCATGGTCCAGCCGGACAGGGAACGGGGCAGACGCACGGCGGGTCCTCCGGGGACATGAAGTGTCGCGAACATATGCGCGGGGCATGGACAGGGCACCTGCATACCGTGCGGTGGGGGCCGATCCCTCATCGGCCCCCACTTTTACGTCACTTCAGCCCGTCGCTTCGGATCGTCACCTCAGCGCGTCGCTTCGGCGCGTCACTTCAGCGCCGCCTTCATCATCTTCTGCGCCACCGGCGCGGCCAGACCGTTGCCGCTGACCTCCGAGCGCGCCGCGCCCGAGTCCTCGATCATCACCGCGACGGCGACCTCCTTGCCGGTGGCCGGGTCCTTCGCGTACGAGGTGAACCAGGCGTACGGCGTCTTGCTGTTGTTCTCGCCGTGCTGGGCCGTGCCGGTCTTGCCGCCGACCTCCATCCCGGCGATCGACGCGTTCGAGCCGGTGCCCTTCTCGACCACCGTCCGCATCGCGCTGCGCAGCTGCTCCGCCGTCCCGGACGACATGATCCGCCGGGTGTCGCCGTCCTCGTAGTTCTGGAGCGGGTCGCCGTCCGAGTCGACGACCTGCGACACCATGTGGGGCGCCGCCATGAGCCCGTCGTTGGCGATGGCCGCCGACACCATGGCCATCTGCAGCGGCGTGGCCGTCACGTCGAACTGGCCGATGCCCGTCAGCCCGGTCTGCGCCTTGTCCATGCCCGACGGGTACACGCTGGCGTAGGCCCGTACGGGAACGTCCAGCTCCTTGTCGTTGAAGCCGAACTTCTCCGCCATCGCCCTCACCTTGTCCTGGCCCAGGTCGACGGCCATCTTCGCGAAGACGTTGTTGCAGGAGTAGCGCAGCGCGGTGCGGATCGTCGCGTTCTCGCACGGCGCCGACGCGTTCTCGTTGGGCAGCACGGTCCGGGTGCCGGGCAGCGTGTACGGCTCCGGGCTGCGGGTCGCCGTGTCCACGGAGCCGTACAGCCCGTCCTCCAGCGCCGCCGCCGCGACGACCAGCTTGAACGTGGAGCCCGGCGGCAGCGGCTGCCGCAGCGCCCGGTTGACCAGCGGCTTGTCCTCGTCCGCCATCAGCCGCTGCCACTCCTTGCCGTCCGTGAGCCCGGCGATCTTCGACGGGTCGTACGACGGCGTGGAGACCATGCCGAGGATCCGGCCGGTCTTCGGGTCGATGGCGACGGCGGCGCCCTTCTTGTCGCCGAGCGCCTTGTACCCGGCCTTCTGCACGGCCGGGTCGATGGTCGTGACGACCGTGCCCGGATCCGTCTGCTTGCGGGTCAGCGCGTCGAGCGGGTTCCGCAACCGGGAGTCGGTGCCGTCGAGGACGTCGGCGTAGATGCCCTCCAGCTGGGTCGCCCCGTACGCCTGGGAGCTGTAGCCGGTGACGGCCGCGTAGAGCCTGCCGTCGGTGTAGTCGCGCTTGTACGCGAGGTCGCCGCCCTCCGTCCGTTTCGAGCCGGTGACCGGCGCACCGGCCACGACGATGTTGCCCAGCGGCTGCGCGTACTGCGCGATGGTCTTCCGCCGGTTCTTCTTGTCGTTCGCGAGGGCCTTGGCTTCGTACCCCTGCACCCAGGTGGCCCGGCCGAGCAGGGCCAGCACCAGGAGCAGCGCGAAGACCGAGGCGCGCCTGATCGTCTTGTTCATCCCGAATGCGGGACGAACGGGCGGCGGGGCGTCGTTCCGGGTCCGTCCGGTTTCTCAGGGAAACTTCATGCAGGATGCACGCACCGTCCCGGGCCCTCACCCCGGCGTGATGAACCCCGACTCGTACGCCGCGATCACCGCCTGCGTACGGTCCCGGGCGCCCGTCTTCGCGAGGACGGCGGCCACGTGCGTCTTCACCGTCGCCGCGCCCACGCCCAGCAGACCGGCGATCTCCGCGTTCGTCAGGCCCTTCGCCATGTGCCGCAGCACCTCCGCCTCCCGGTCGGTGAGCCGGGCCGCCCAGGCCGGTGCGGCCGGCGGATTGCGGCGGGCGTGCTCGGCGGCGAGGCCCCGCACCGCCGCCGGGTAGAGCAGCGAGTCGCTGCGGGCGACCAGCCGGACCGCGCTCACCAGCTCCTCCGGCGCGGCCCGCTTCAGCAGGAAGCCGGCGGCGCCGACGCGCAGCGCCTCGTACACGTACGCGTCGTTCTCGAAGGTGGTGACGACCACGATCCGGGGACCGTCCGCGAGCCCCGCGAGGATCTGCTCGGTGGCCCGGATCCCGTCGATCTCCGGCATCCGCACGTCCATCAGGACCACGTCCGGCCGCAGCTCCCG
Source organism: Streptomyces sp. NPDC004788 (assembly GCF_053601115.1). Lineage (NCBI taxonomy): Bacteria > Bacillati > Actinomycetota > Actinomycetes > Kitasatosporales > Streptomycetaceae > Streptomyces > Streptomyces sp. NPDC004788. The sequence continues at coordinate 44,011 of NZ_JBSGBF010000006.1, read as the reverse complement.
CACCACCGACACCGCCTCCGCGCCGGTCGCCGCCTCGCCGACGACCGTGAGGTCCGGCTCGGCGTCCAGGATCACCCGCAGCGCCGTCCGCACCATCCGCTCGTCGTCGACGAGCACGATCCGGATCCGCGCGTCCGCCGCCCCCTCCGCCGTTCCGTCCGTCATCGCGCGCCTCCCACCGGCAGCCGGGCCGCCAGCCGCCACACGCCGTCCACCGGGCCCGCCTCGGCCGTGCCGCCGAGCAGCCGGGCCCGCTCGGCGACGCCGCGCAGCCCGCGCCCGCCGTCCGGGCGGACCACCGGCGCGGTGCGACCGCCGCCGGGCAGCGGATTCTCCATGGTGATCTCCAGTTCGTCCCCCGACAGCGCGATCCGCGCCGTCACCCTCTCCTCGCGCGCGTGGCGCACCGCGTTGGTCAGCCCCTCCTGCACGATCCGGTACGCCTCCCGCGACACCGCCTCCGGCAGCCCGGCCAGCTCCCCGCGCACCGTCAGCGCCACCCGCGCGCCGCCCGCGCCCGCGTCCGCGCCCCGCACGAGGGCGTCGAGGGCCTCCAGGCCGGGCGCCGGCAGCGTGCCGTCGTCCTCGCCGCTGCGCAACAGGCCGAGCACGGCGTCGAGTTCGCCGACCGTGCGCCGGGTGGTCTCCTCGATGGCGGTGAGCGCCTCCCGTACGAAGTCCGGATCGGGCGTGCCCGCGTCGAGCACCCGGCGGGCCGCGCCCGCCTGGAGGGTGACGGCGCTGAGCGCGTGCCCGACGGAGTCGTGCAGCTCGCGGGCGAGCCGGTTGCGCACGGCCAGCTCGGCGGCCCGGCGCTCGGCCGCGGCCAGCCGGTCCGCCGGGCTCGGCCCGAGGAGCCGGGGCGCGGCGGCGGCGAGCAGCGCGCCGGTGCCGGCCGCCGTGGCCGCCAGCGCGAGCAGCATCAAGGCCCCGAGCGGCAGCCCGGCCCAGACCAGCCACTCCTGGTCCACATGCCAGAGGTGGCTGGTCGCGGAGTTGCGGAGCCCGGCCGAGAACGGCAGCGCCGCCACGGCCACCGCGAACGGCGGCAGCGCCAGGCTGGCCCCGCTGAGCAGCGCGCCCGCGCCCAGGTGCAGCGTGAACCAGCCGGCCGTGCGCGCCCGCGCGCCCCACCCGCGTGCCGGGCCGTCCGCGAACCGCCCGGCCTCCACCCCGCACAGCGCCCGGGCCGCCGCCACCGACATCGGCCGGGTCAGCGGGAAGAGCGCGGTGACGGCGACGAGCGGCAGTCCGACCGCGTACGCCCCGAACTGCACGGTGAGGCTGCCGGTGAACAGACCGCCGCCGCCGGTGAGCGGGCCCACGACCAGGGTGCCGACCAGCCAGTACGGCATGAACAGGGCGCCGCCCAGAATCAGATGCAGCCAGCGTCGCCGGGCGGTCTGCCCGAACAGGACCTTCACGCCCCGTGTCACGCCGCCGCGCCCCGGCGGCCACGGCGGGCGAGGACCACGGCCAGGCAGCCGGCCAGCAGGAATCCGGTGATCATCTCGCCAGCGTAGGCCGTGATCATCTGGCCTGTCGGCTCCTTCCCCGCATCCGTCACCGGCAGCAGCGCGACGAGCGTCATGAACGCTCCCCAGCACCCCGCCGCGCCGGACGCCACCCAGGACACGGCGAGCGCCGTGCGCAGCCGGAGCCCGGCGGGCCGCCGCAGGGCCGGCCCCAGCGTGCCCGCGGCGGCGAGGACGAGGAACAGGGCCCGCACGACGTCGACGGTGGCGTGGTCGCTGTCGTACTCCGCCGCGAACGCGGGCGCGAGGCCGCTGGTCACGCCGCAGGCCCACAGGGCGTGCAGCGCGGCCGGTACGAGGGCGAGCACGGACGCGGCCACGGCGACGGCCCGGACGCCCGGGCCCATGAGCCGCGCGGGCAGGTCGCCGAGCCGCCCGGCCCACACATGACTCCAGCGGTCGCGGGCGTACAGGGCGAAGAGGGTGCCGAGGGCGAGGCCCTGGACGATGAACCCGCCGTAGACGACGGGGAAGACCCACGCGTCGAGGAACGGCTCCTTGACGGTCCCGGTCGACACGGGCCCGGATCCGCCGAAGAGGGAGGCGATCAGCTGGCCCGGGTACCCCGCCACGATCGGGGCGAGCAGCCCGGTCGCCGCCCACATCGGGAAGGCGAGCAGCCAGGCCGGCACCCGCATCCCCCACGGCCGGGTCAGCAGCAGGGCGAGCAGCACCACGATCGCGTCGGCGAGCAGCGTGAGGGAGTTGGCGACGACCATCAGCGTCGGGTGCGCGAGCAGCGCGCTGCCGTCGGGGATGCCGACACGACTGCCGGCCACCCAGGCGGCTTTCAGCGCGATGTACGGGAGGCAGGCGCCCATGGCGAGGACGCGCAGCGCCGGGCGGAGGATCCCGGCGGGGCCGGTGGGTGCGGTGGGTGCGGTGGTTGGCGTCATGCCCTCACCCTCGTGCCCGTACCGGGCCCGGCACGTCCTGCCCTGCGGTGAACCGCCTCCGCCGCACGGGGGAGGCGGTGTGCCGTGACGGACTAGAGGCGGCGGGTCGCGAGGGCGAGCCGGTCGCGGGCCTCGAACAGCGCCTCCTTGACGGCCCGTTCGCGCTCGGGCGTCAGCCGCGCCACCGGCACCGAGCAGCTGATCGCGTCGCGCGCCGGGGAGCGGTAGGGGATCGCGATGCCGAAGCAGCGCAGGCCGAGGGTGCTCTCCTCGCGGTCCACCGCGTACCCCTGCTCGCGGACGCCACGGAGCTCCTCGATCAGCCGCTCGCGGTCGGTGACCGTGTGCTCGGTGACCGCGGGCAGCGCCTCCGGCAGCAGCCCGCGCACCTGCTCGTCGCCGAGGGTGGCGAGCAGCGCCTTGCCGAGCGCGGTGGAGTGCGCGGGCAGCCGGCGGCCGACGCGGGTGGACGGCCGCAGGTGGTGCCGGGACTGGCGGGTCGCCAGGTAGACGACGTCCGTGCCGTCGAGCCGCGCCAGATGGATGGTCTCGGTGGTGTCGTCGGAGAGCCGGTCGAGGGTGGGCCCGGCGGCGGCCACCACCTCGTCGCCGTCCACGTACGACGTGCCGACGAGCAGCGCCCGCACCCCGATGCCGTACCGGGTGCCGGTCGAGTCCGTCTCCACCCAGCCGAGCTCGACCAGGGTGCGCAGCAGCATGTAGAGGCTGGACTTGGGGTAGCCGACGGCCTCCTGGACGGTCGCGAGCGAGTGCGTGCCGGGCCGGCCGGCCAGCCACTCCAGCAACTCCACCGTCCGCACGGCGGACTTGACCTGGCCCCCGCCCGTGTGCCCCCCGCCCGTCTGGCCTTCGCCCGTCCGGCCCCCGCCCGTGTCGTTGCCCGGCATCCCGTCCGCCCCCTCAGGCCCCTTGGGGACAAGCCCCTTGTGGAGACGGCTGGGCCGTCTCTAGAGTCCCTGGCATATTCACCTACTGGGACGTTGTTCAGAATAGCGAACGAGGTGCGTGGCGTGGTGGCGACGGCGGAACCAGTGTGGAGCGTGGACCCGAGGACGGGGAAGCCGCGCGAACAGGTCGCAGTGACGGCCGACGGCGAGGAGCTCGACCGGGTCGTACGGGCCGCGCACGCCACCCTCGGCGCGCTCGCCGCCCGCCCCGCCCGCGCCCTGCTGCTGCGCACCGCGGCCGACCTCCTCGACGAGGCCCGTGACTCGGTCGTCGAGGCCGCCGACGCCGAGACCGCGCTCGGCCCCGTCCGCCTCACCGGCGAACTGGCCCGCACCACGGCCCAGTTGCGCTTCTTCGCCGACATCGTCGACGAGGGCGCGTTCCTCGACGTGCGGATCTCCCGGCCCGACCCCACCACCACACCGCCCACGCCCGACCTGCGGCGCATGAAGATCCCGCTCGGCGTCGTGGCCGTCTACTCCGCGAGCAACTTCCCGCTCGCCTTCTCCGTCCCCGGTGGCGACACCGCGAGCGCGCTCGCCGCCGGCTGCCCCGTCGTCGTCAAGGCGCACCCGGACCACCCGGCCACCGCCGAGCTGTGCGCCGCCCTGCTGCGCCGGGCCGCCGCCAAGGCCGGCCTCCCGGAGGACGTCGTCTCCCTCGTGCATGGCTTCGACGCGGGCGTGGAGCTGATCCGCCACCCGCTGGTCGCCGCCGCCGGATTCACCGGTTCGGTACGCGGCGGGCGCGCGCTCCACGACGCGGCCGCCGCCCGTCCCGTACCCATCCCCTTCCACGGCGAACTCGGCTCGCTGAACCCGGTGGTGATCACCGAGGCCGCCGCCGGGACGCGCGCCGAGGAGATCGGCGCCGGGCTCGCCGCCTCCATGACCCAGGGCCAGGGCCAGTTCTGCACGAAGCCGGGCTTCGTGCTCGCTCCGGCGGGCCCGGCGGGCGACCGCTTCGTGGCCGCGCTCACCGCGGCCGTCAGCGAGACCGAGCCCGGCGTGATGCTGGACCACCGGATGCGCGAGGCCTTCGTCGACGGTGTACGGGAACGGGCCGCGCTCCCCGGCGTCACCGCGCCCGTCACACCCGGCGCGGGCGGCGAGCACACGGTCAGCGCCGGAGTCCTCACGGTGGCCGCGGGCCTGCTGCCCCAGGGCGGGCACGGGGCCCTTCTGGAGGAGTGCTTCGGGCCGGTGACGGTGGTCGCGCGGTACGCGTCGCGGGCGGAGCTCGGCGCGGTCCTCGCCCTGCTGCCCGGCAACCTCACCGCCACCCTGCAGATCGCCGAAGGCGCGGCCGACGCCGACGCCGACGCCGACGCCGACGCCGACGCCCACGCCCACGCGGACCCGGACGCCGATCCCGACGCCGCCTCGCTGCTCGCCGAACTCACCCCGCTCGCCGGACGGATCCTCGTCAACGGCTGGCCGACCGGCGTGGCCGTGGCCGACGCCCAGCACCACGGCGGCCCCTACCCGGCCACCACCTCCCCGTTCACCTCCGTCGGCGGCACGGCGATCGAGCGCTGGCTGCGCCCGGTCACGTACCAGTCGACCCCGCGGCACCTGCTCCCGCCGGAGCTGCGCGACTGATCCGGCTCCCCGGGCTCACACCCGCACCACGATCTTGCCGGTGTGGGTGTTGGACTCCATCAGCCGGTGCGCCTCCGGGAGCGCCTCCAGACCCTCGAAGGTCTCGGCGACCACCGGCGCCAGCGAGCCGTCGCGCAGCCCGGAGCCGATGAACCCGGCCATCCGGGCGCGCCCTTCGGCCGACCGCACGACCGCGCCGTTCGCGTAGCCGCGCACGGTCAGCGGCCACTGCATCGGCACCTCGGCGGGCCGCTCGTCCAGCCAGCCGTAGAGCACCGCCGTGCCCTCCGGGCGCAGCGCCCCGCCGAGCCGGGCGAAGCCGGGCCCGCCGACCGCGTCGAAGACCACGTCGGCGCCCTCGCCGCCGGTGATCCGGCGCACCTCGGCGACCAGGTCCTGCTCGTCGGTGACGACCACGTGCGGGGCGCCGAGGGCGTGCAGCCGCGCGCTCTTGGCCGCGCCACGGGTGGCGGCGATCGGGACCGCGCCGATCCGCAGCGCCGTCTGGATCGCGGCCGTGCCGACCCCGCTGGACGCGCCCGTGATCACCACACGGTCGCCGGGGCGGAGCCCGCCCGCCTCCACCATGCCGCCGTACGCCGTCGAGTACGCGAGCCAGGCCGCCGCCCCGGCCACCGCGTCCACCCCCGTGGGACGCGGCACCAGATACTCCTCGCGCAGCACCACGCGCTCCGCGTACACCCCGTGCACCCCGAAGTCGAAGTTGGCGGCCGCCATCACCGGGTCGCCCGGCGCGTACGCCGTGACGCCCTCGCCGACCTCCTCGACGACGCCCGCCGCCTCGTAACCGAGCCGCGAGCCCGGCAGCGTCGGCCGGTAGTAGTAGCCGCCCGAACGGAACAGCGCCTCGGCCCGGTTGAGCCCGATCGCCTCCACCCGCACCCGCACCTCGCCCGGTCCGGGCGCCGGCAGCACGGTCTCCTCGACGGTCAGCACCTCGGGCCCGCCGAGCTCGTGGAAGAGAACCGCCCTGGTCTTCACGCCGTTTCGCTTGTCATTTCCCATGTGTTCGAAGGTAGGCACGGCCAGCGAGACGATCCATATCCAGACGGCTTCCCACCATGTCTGATCGTCTCGGGCGGTACGGTGCGGGGCATGGACGTACTGAGCGATGCCATCGCCGCCATGCGCACCGGCCGCCCCCACTCCTCCCGCACCGTCCGCTTCGCGCCCTGGGGCATCCGCTTCCCCGCCAACAAGGGCGCCGGCTTCCACGTCGTCCTCCAGGGCACCGCCTGGCTGATGCCCCCGAAAGGCGCGGACGGCCCCGGCGACGACGCGCCCGTCCGGCTCGGCCCCGGAGACGTCGTCCTGCTCGCCCACGGCACCGGCCACGGCCTCGCCGACCGGCCCGACACCCCGCTCGTGGACGCCGTGCCCGCGCCCGACGGCTCCTGGCCCACCCCGCCCGACCGCGGGCCGGTCGGCGCCGAGGAGACCCTGCTGCTGTGCGGGGCCTACCAGTTGAACCGCACCCGCGCCCATCCGCTGCTGACCGAGCTGCCCCCGTACGTCCACATCCCCGCCCGGGTCGGCGCCCATCCGCGGCTGCGCGCCGCGGTCGACCTGCTCGGCGCCGAACTCGCCGAGCCGCAGCCCGGCTCCGACGCCGTCGTGCCCGCGCTCCTCGACACCCTGCTGCTCTACCTGCTGCGCACCTGGTGGCTGGCCGAGCGCGCCGACCGCTCCACCGGCTGGTCCGCCGCCCTCGCCGACCCGGCCGTCGCCGCCGCGCTGCGCGCCCTGCACGGCGACCCCGCCCGCTCCTGGACGGTCGAGGAGCTCGGCGCCCTCGGCGGTCTCTCCCGCGCCGCCTTCGCCCGCCGCTTCACCGCCCTGGTGGGCCGGCCTCCGCTCGCGTACCTCACCTGGTGGCGGATGACGACCGCCGGGCGGCTGCTCCGCGCCGACGACCTGCCGCTGCGGGTGGTCGCCCAACGCTCGGGCTACGCCTCGGAGTTCGCCTTCGCCAAGGCGTTCAAGCGGGAGTACGGGGTGGCCCCGGGCCAGTACCGGAAGGCCTCGTGATCCGAAGGTGCGGAGCCGGGTCGCCGGCGCTGAGCCACCGGCGGCCGGTCACCGGCGGCGGGGGAGCTTCAGCGAGGCGAGCGCGGTGAGCGTCAGCAGTCCGGCGCTGATCAGGAGCGAGGTGCGCAGGGCGCCGGCCACGCCCGCGGCGGCGAAGGAGCCGAAGACCGCGACGGCCAGCGCGCCCGCCGTCTGCCGGATCGCGTTCAGGAGGCCCGCCGCCGTGCCCGCGCGCTCGGCCGGGACGGCCTCCAGCATCGAGGCGATCAGCGGCGGCAGCGCGAAGCCGCAGCCCAGCGCCAGCGGCACCAGCAGCAGCGCCTGGGCCACCCGCGGGGTGTCCGCGTCGACCACGAGCAGGCCGAGCAGCCCGGCCACCGAGACGACCTGGCCGACGACGATCGGCAGCCGGGCGCCGTACCGGGCCGCGACCTTCGCCGAGAGCACGTTCACACCGGCGAGCAGTCCGGTCATCGGCAGGAACATCAGACCCGCGCCCAGCGCGGAGAGCCCGAGGACCTGCTGGAAGAAGAGGCTGAAGACGAAGACCATGCCGTAGAACGCGATGGTGTTGGCCGCGCCCGCCGTCACCGCCACCACCACCGTGGTGTCGCGGAACAGCCCCAGCGGCACCATCGGGTGCTTCCGCCGCGCCTCGACCAGCAGGAACGCGGCGAAGAAGACCGTCGCGACCCCCAGTGCCCACCACGCCTGCGTACCGCGCTCGATCGCCGCGAAGGTCAGCGCCGCGAGCGCCACCACGGCAGTCAGCTGGCCGGGCAGGTCGAGCGGGGCGGGGCGGCGCGCCGAGCGGGCGACGCGGGTGAGCAGGGCGAGCGCGAGCAGACCGAGCGGCAGGTTGATGAAGAAGATCGCCCGCCAGCTCCACGCCGTGGTCAGCGCGCCGCCCGCGACCGGGCCGAGCGCGACGGCGACCGTGCCGCCGGCCGCCCACAGCGACACCGCGCGGGCCCGCCGCGCCGGATCGCCGTACGCCTCCCGTACGAGCGCGAGCGAGGCCGGCAGCATCACGGCGGCCGCCACGCCCTGCACCGTACGGGCCGCGAGCAGCGTCGGCAGGCCGGGCGCCAGGCCGCAGGCGGCGGAGGCGAGGGTGAAGACGACGACTCCGACGGCGTAGGCGCGGCTCGCGCCGATCCGGTCGGCGAGCGCGCCGCTGGACAGCAGCAGCGCGGCGAAGGCGAGCGTGTAGGAGTCGACGACCCACTGCAGTCCGCTCATCCCGGCCCGCAGATCGGCTCCGATCGCGGGCAGGGCGACGTTGACGACGGAGGAGTCGAGGGTGATGAGGGCGAAGCCCAGCATGGCGGCGGCGAGCGCGGGGCCGGGGCCGGGGCTGGGGCGGGGGCCGCGGGGCGGGGCGGGGCGGGTGGTGGAGGCTGCCGGGGTGTCAACGGGGGCCGGGGAAAGGTCGGTTGTGGTCATGTCCCCAGCCTCGTGATCTCCGGGGCCGTAGAGTAGTGGCCTGAATGCCATATGACCGGAGGTTCTGGCCATGTCCGCTGTCCGGCGCGTCGCCGTCATCGCCGCCCCGCCCGTCTCGATGTTCAACCTCGCCATCCCGGAGATGCTCTTCGCCAAGGTCGAGGTCGACGGCGGACCGGGGTACGAGACGGTCATCTGCACCACCGACCCCGGCCCCGTCACCACGTCCGGCGCCCTCGACCTGCACATTCCGCACGGCCTCGACGCGGTGGACGCCGCCGACACCGTGATCCTGGCCGGGACCGGCCAGTACGCGGACCCGGACCCCCGCATCCTCGACGTGCTCCGCCGGGCCGCCGCCGACGGCAAGCGGATCGCCTCCATCTGCACCGGCGCCTTCGCGCTCGCCGCCGCCGGACTCCTCGACGGACGCCGGGCCACCACCTACTGGGCCTACAGCGGACTGCTCGCCGCACAGCACCCGGCCGTCGACCTCCAGGACGACGTGCTCTTCGTCCAGGACGGCCCGCTGCTCACCTCCTCCGGCTACGCCGCCGGCATCGACCTGTGCCTGCACATCATCCGCACCGACCACGGCGCCGCCGTCGCCAACCAGGTGGCCCGGCTCGCCCTCGTCGCACCCGTACGGCCCGGCGGCCAGGCCCAGTTCACCCAGACGCCGCTGCCGCCCGAGCGCGGGGTCTCCTTCACCGACACCCGGGCGTGGGCCATGGCCCACCTCGACGAGCCGCTCACCCTCACCGACCTGGCCCGGCACGCCGGCGTCTCTGTCCGCACCCTCTCCCGCCGCTTCCACGCCGAGACCGGGGTCAGCCCGCTCCAGTGGCTGCTCCACCAGCGCGTCGAGCGGGCCAGGGAACTCCTGGAGACCACCTCGCTGCCCATGGACCAGGTGGCGCGGGCATGCGGGCTCGGCACGGCGGACTCGCTCCGGCAGCACCTGCTGCGCCGGACCGGGCTGACGCCGAGCGCGTACCGGGCCTCCTTCAGCAGGCTGGCCGCAACCGCGTCGCCGGCCGTCGCGTCCTGACGGAGCATGATCGAATCCAATATTCGTATCCAGTACGCGGTATCCACGGACCTCGACGCCATCACCGACCTCCACACCGAGGCCCGCGCCACCTATTACCGCGGCCACATCCCGGACGCCGAGTTCGAGGGCCCCGAGGAGCTGGCCCGCACCCGCGCGGGCTGGGCCGGCGCGATCGAGGAGGGCCGGGTCCTGGTCGCCCGCGTCGGCAGCGCCGGTGGCGCCGGTGGCGGCGGTGGTGCGGGTGGCGCCGGCAGCGCCGGTGGTGCGGGTGGCGCGAGCGGTGCGGGTGGCGCGAGCGGCGCGGGTGGCGGCGGAGGCGAGATCGCCGGCATCGCCGCGTACGGGATCCGCGACGGGATCATGAACCTCAGCCAGCTCCACGTCCGCCCCGCCCACTGGCGCGCCGGCATCGGCACCGCCCTCCACGCCGCCTGCGCCGACGCCTGGCGCACGGCCGGCGTCGCCACCGCGCGCCTGGAGGTGTACGAGCACAACCACCGCGCCCAGTCCTTCTACGCCGCCCACGGCTGGCTCCCGGATCCGCACACCCCGCGCTCCGGCGCCCACCTCGTGCTCCGGCTCACACTCGCGCCCGGGACGGAATGAATGCGGCGCGGTGCGGCGTTCCCGTCACGGAACATCCCGCCCGCACCGTCGTCCACCGTCCAGGAGAGAACACCACCATGCGCGTCGAGATCTGGAGCGACATCGCCTGCCCCTGGTGCTACATCGGCAAGGCCCGCTTCGAGAAGGGCCTCGCGGCCTTCGCCCACCGCGACGAGATCGAGGTCGTGCACCGCTCCTTCGAGCTCGACCCGCACCGCGCCAAGGGCGACACCGCACTGGTCCTGGACATGCTGGCGCAGAAGTACGGGCGGACGCTCGACGAGGCCCGCGCCATGGAGGCGCACGTGGCCTCCAACGCGCAGGCGGAGGGCCTCGGGTACCGGGCCGAGGGCCGCGACCACGGCAACACCTTCGACATCCACCGCCTGCTGCACCTGGCGAAGGACCGCGGCCGGCAGAACGAGCTCCTGGACCTCGCCTACCGCGCCAACTTCGCCGAGGAGCGCTCCGTCTTCGACCCGGAGACCCTGGTGGCCCTCGCCGTCGAGGCCGGTCTCGACGAGACCGAGGTGCGTGCGGTGCTCGCCGACGAGACGGCGTACGCCGACGCCGTACGGGCCGACGAGCGCGAGGCGGCCGAACTGGGCGCGGGCGGCGTGCCGTTCTTCGTCCTCGACCGGAAGTACGGCGTCTCCGGCGGCCAGCCCGCCGAGGTCTTCACCCAGGCCCTGGAGCAGGCATGGGCCGGCCGTGCCCTGCAGCCGGTCGGCGGCGACGCCGCCGCCTGCGACGTCGACGGCGGCACCTGCTGAGACCACCGCTGAGCGGCTGAACGCCGCCGCTGAGCAGGGCGCATAAGCAGTGCTTGGGGATTCCCCGCGATCTTCGCCAATTGACGTGAGATCGTGGGGAATCCAGGCTGGGGCCATGGATTCCCTGGAGAGCACAGACGCCGTGGCCCCGCTCGGCGGCGCCGAGTTCGCGCCCACGCGGACCTATCTCAACACCTCGGCCTGCGGGCTGCTGCCCCGCCGCACGATCGAGGCCGTCACTCTCCTCGCCGAGGAGACCGCGGCCGGCCGCGCCGACGGCGCCGGCAGCTTCGACATCGTCGACGAGGCCCGGGCCGCCTTCGCCCGGCTCGCCCACGTCACCTCCGACCGGGTCGCGGTCGGCAGCTCGGTCTCCGTCCACGTCGGCATGGTGGCGCAGTCCATGCCGGCCGGGGCGGAGATCCTCTTCCCGGAGGGCGACTTCTCCTCCGTCATCACCCCGTTCACGATCCGCGGCGACCTCAAGACCCGCTTCGTGCCCCTGGAGCGGCTCGCCGAGTCCGTGCGGCCCGAGACCGCGCTCGTCGCCTTCTCCGCCGTCCAGTCGAAGGACGGCCGGACCGCCGACTTCGCCGCGATCCGCGCCGCGGCGGCCGCGCACGGCGCCCGTACCCTCTTCGACGCCACCCAGTCGGCCGGCTGGCTGCCGATGCACGCGGGGGAGTGGGACTTCACCGTCTCCGGCGGCTACAAGTACCTGCTCTGTCCGCGCGGGGCGTCCTTCCTCACCGTCACGGAGGAGGCGCAGGACGCGCTGCTGCCCATCCACGCGGGCTGGGTCACCGGTGAGGAGCGGTGGGTCAACAGCTACGGCCCGGTGCGCGAACTGGCCCGCTCGGCCAAGCGGTTCGACGAGCCCGCGGCCTTCATGTCGTACCACGGCGCGGCACAGTCGCTCGCGCTCCTGGAGGAGATCGGCATCGAGCGGATCGAGGCCCACAACAAGGCCCTCGCCGCCCGCTTCCGCGCCGGACTCACCGCGCTCGGCCACGCGCCGGTCGCGGACGACTCGACCGTCGTCGGCGTCCCCGGGCTCGGCGACCGGGCCGACGCGCTCCGCGAGGCCGGGGTGCTGCTCTCGGCCCGCGCGGGCAATCTGCGGGCCTCGTTCCACCTCTACAACTCCACGGCTGACGTCGACCGGGCCCTGGAGGTCATCGCCGCCTAGGAGCCGCCCCGGGCCGCCGGCAGGCCGGCCCCGGGTCGCCATCAGGCCGCCCCCGGGCCGCCGGCAGGCCGTCCCCGATCGCTAGCAGGCCGTCCCCGGGCCGCCGGCAGGCCGTCCCCGGGGCCCTAGCAGGCCGTCCCCGGCTCCGCGCACTCGCCCGCCTCCGGGCACAGGTTCTCCTCCAGCCGGGCGAGCAGCCGGGAGAGGTCCGCGCGCTCGGCGGGGGCGAGGCCGGACAGGGAGCGCTCCTCCAGGTCGCGCCAGACGCCCTCGACGGCGGAGCGCAGCTCCTCGCCCTTCTCCGTCGGCTCGACGAGCACGGCCCGCCGGTCGTCGGGGTCGGGCCTGCGGTGGACGAAGCCGCACTGCTCCAGGCGCTGGAGCATCTTGGTGACCGTCGACGGGTCGAGCCCGAGCCGTTCGATCAGTACGGACTGGCGGGCCGGCCCGCAGTCCCACAGCGCCATCATCAGGAACTCCTGCCCGGGGTGCAGGCCCAGCTCCTTGAGCAGCCGGCCGGCCGCGATCCGGTGCAGCCGGGCCACCCGGGACAGGGCGTGGCTGACCGGGCCGCCGCGGGCGGCGGACGGCAGACGGTCCGCCGGGACGGTACAGACGGGGTCGGTTCCGGGCATGTGCGGCTCCTCGGACGGGTTCTCTCTCCCCGAGAATATCTTGGTCAGCCAAACAATGCGCTACAGTGGCTCTCGCGGAGATAGTTGGCCGACCAATGTAATGAGATGCTTGGTCGACCACATACCTGCCTGTCTGCCTCGGAAGGACCCGTCATGACCACTGCCTTCGACGCCGTCGACCTCGCCGGCACCCGCCTCGCCAACCGCATCGCCATGGCCCCCATGACCCGCAGCCGGGCCGAGGCCGCCGGCCGCCTCCCCACCCCGCTCGTCGCCGAGTACTACGCCCAGCGCGCCAGCGCCGGCCTGATCATCACCGAGGGCGTCCAGCCCACCGCCGTCGGCCAGGGCTACCCCGACACCCCCGGCCTGCACAGCGCCGAGCAGATCGCCGCCTGGCGCGAGGTCACCGACGCCGTCCACGAGCGCGGCGGGAAGATCTTCGCCCAGCTGATGCACGCCGGCCGGATCAGCCACCCCGAGGTCCTCGGCGACGGCCTGCACCCCGTCGGCCCCTCCGCGGTCGCCCCGGCCGGACAGCTCTTCGCCGGCCCCGGCATGAAGGACTTCCTCACCCCGCGCGAGCTCACCGCCGACGAGATCCACGAGACGATCGAGGGCTTCGCCCAGGCCGCCCGCAACGCCGTCGAGGCCGGCTTCGACGGCGTCGAGATCCACGGCGCCAACGGCTACCTGGTCCACCAGTTCCTCGCCGACAACGCCAACCGGCGCACCGACGAATGGGGCGGCTCCGTCGAGAACCGCATCCGCTTCGCGGTCGAGGTCGTCAAGGCCGTCGCCGCGGCCGTCGGCCCCGAGCGCACCGGCCTGCGCCTCTCCCCGGCCAACACCTACAACGACATCGCCGAGACCGACACCGAGGAGATCTACCCCGCCCTCGTCGCGGCCGTCGAACCCCTCGGCATCGCGTACCTGCACGTCCTGGAGACGAACGCCGAGGTCCGCGAGCTGACCCTCGACCTGCGCAAGGCGTTCAGCGGCACCTTCATCCTCAACCCGGCCACCGAGGGCCCGACCGGTCCGGCCGCCCTGGCCCTGATCGAGGACGGCACCGCCGACCTCGTCGCCTTCGGCGCGCTCTTCATCGCCAACCCGGACCTTCCGGCCCGCCTCCGGGCCGGCGGCCCGTTCAACACCCCGGACCCCGCCACCTTCTTCGGCGGCGACCACCGCGGCTACACCGACTACCCGGCGCTGTGACCGAGCAGGGACCTCGACCGCGGGGCGCGCGGTGTGCGTGGGGGCGGTCCTACCGCCCCCACGCCTCCGTCACCGCGCGGCGCGCGCCCTCCAGGTCCACCGTCCGGCCCGTCTCCGCGAGGGCCGCGCCGAGCGCCGCCAGCGAGGACTGCACCGCACCCGGAGTGGCGTCCACCCCGTAGTGGTTCACCCGGATCATCTCCTTCGCCAGCGCCCCTCCACCCGCGATCAGCGGCAGCGACGGGTCGGCGGCGAGCGTCTTCGCCACCAGCTCCGAGGCGTCCACGCCGGCCGGCACGCGCAGCGTCGTCGCGACCGGGGCCGCGTCCTTCGCCTCGTACACGTACGGCTCGATCCCGCCGCCCAGGGCCGTCGCACCCGCGCGGGTCGCCGCGGCGGCGGCCGCGTGCCGGGCCATCAGCGCGTCCAGGCCCTCCGCCTCGATGCGGTCGAGGCACGCCTCCAGAGCCAGCATCTCCAGCTGCGCCGGGGCGTGCAGCAGCGCCTTGCGGCCGCCGTCGATCCACCGCTCCTTCCAGTCCAGGAGGGAGAGGTACGAGCGGCGCGGCGCCGCCGGGTTCGCGGCGAAACGCTCCCAGGCCCGCGCGCTCACCGACACCGCCGAGACGCCGGCCGGGCCGCCCATCGCCTTCTGCGCGCCGATGATGCACATGTCGACGCCCCACGCGTCCGGCGTCACCGGCTCGGCGCCCACGGACGCCACCGCGTCCAGGTAGAACAGCGCGCCGTGCGCCCGTACGACCTCGCCGATCTCCGCGACCGGGTTGGTGTTGCCGGTCGCCGCCTCCGCGTGCACGAGGGACGCGAAGTCGATCTCCGGGTGCTCCTCGAAGGCCCGTGCCACCTGCTCCGCGGTCACCGCCGTGTGGAACGGCACCTCCAGGTCGACGACCGTGGCGCCGCAGTCCCGCAGCCAGTTGCCGAAGGTCTGCCCGTACGGGCCGGTGACGATGTTCAGCGCGGTCGAGCCCGCCCGCGCCCCGCTGCGGATGCAGCCCTCCAGCGGCAGCAGCGCCTCGCCCTGGGTGATCACCACGTCCTGCTCGGTGGAGAGCAGCGCGGCGACCCGGCGCTCGATCGACGCGAAGTGCGCGGCGGTCAGCGGGGCCAGGTCCAGGAGCGGGTGTGTCACGGTCACGGCGGTGCCTTCTTCGGAGTCGAGCTGTCGGAGTCGAATGCGTGTCGCATACATCGGGTTCGAGCTCGTGCCAGCGTAAAGGCTCGCCCGCGGCGGCGCGCCGTCACGGCGGCGTCCGGAACGTGTCACAGGGCTCGTACCACCGGGTCCGGAAGCTTCCCCCCAGCGTCCCGCCGGTGCCATGGTGCGGGCCGGAGCGGCCCGCGCGGGGCCGCAGGCAGGAAACGGGGTGGACATCATGATCCGGAGAACGGGAAGAGACAGCAGAGGAGCACGGCTGCGCCGGGCGGCCGTGGCCGCGGCCGCGCTCGCCGTCACCGCACCGGTGACCCTCGGCGCCGCGGGTGACGCGGGCGCCGCGCCGGGCATCGTGCCGCCGGTCGCGGACCACCCCATCGTCTTCGCCCGCTACAACGCGGCCGCGCCCGTCGAGGACCTGTGGGCGATCTCCCCGAGCGGCGGCGCGCCCGTCAGGCTCACCCACACCCCCGACGTCAGCGACGTCATGCCCAGCTGGTCCCCGGACGGCACGCGGGTGGCGTTCCTCCGCTACGGCGCCGGTGGAGCCGTCGACGGCATCTGGACGATGAAGAGCAACGGCACCGACCTGCACTCCGTGCCCGGCACCGAGGGCGCCTCCGACCCGGCCTGGTCCCCCGACGGCGCGCGGATCGCCTTCTCCAAGCCGGCCGGCACCCAGCGCGAGCTCTACGTGGCCGACGTCGACGGCAGCCCCGTCAAGCGGCTCACCCACACCACGGCGGACGAGTTCCACCCGACGTGGTCGCCGGACGGCGCGTACCTCGCCTACAGCCGCGCGGACGCGTCCGGCCACAGCAGGTTGATGCGGATCCGGCTGTCCACCCTGGCCCAGACGCCGATCACGCTCGCCGGCTCCCAGGACTGGACGCCCGACTGGTCGCGCGGCAACCGGATCGTCTTCGGCCGGGTGGACTCCACCGGCTTCGCCCACCTCTACGTCGTCCGCCCCGACGGCGGGGGGCTGCACCGCATCACCTCGGCCCGCGCCAACGACAAGTACCCCTCCTGGTCGCCGGACGGCAGGCGCCTGGTCTTCACCCGGGGCGGCACCGACGACGCCGACCCCGAGCACCTCTTCCTGGTACGGGCCGACGGCACCGCGCTCACCCAGCTCACCCATGCCGCCACCCACGACCTGGAGGCCGACTGGCGCCCGTGACCTGCCCGCTCGACACGGCTCGTAGAGTGCGGGTATGAGCGATCACGTGGTGCTGCATGTGAAGGGGCGGGTGCTCGTCGGCCCGGAGGACGTACGGGACGAAGTGTGGTGCGTCGACGGGCGGATCACGTTCGAGCGGCCGCCCGCGGCCCTTACCGCCGAGACCCTGACCGTCGAGGGCTGGGCGCTGCCCGGCCTCGTCGACGCCCACTGCCATGTCGGGCTCGACAAGCACGGCCCGGTCGACGAGGGCACGGCCGAGAAGCAGGCCCTGACCGACCGGGACGCCGGCACGCTGCTGATCCGCGACGCCGGTTCGCCGTCCGACACGCGCTGGATCGACGCCCGCGAGGACCTGCCGAAGATCATCCGCGCGGGCCGGCACATCGCCCGCACCCGCCGCTACATCCGCAACTACGCCCACGAGATCGAGCCCGACGAGCTCGTCGCGTACGTCGGCCGCGAGGCCCGGCGCGGCGACGGCTGGGTCAAGCTGGTCGGCGACTGGATCGACCGCGGCATCGGCGACCTGGCGCCGTCCTGGCCGCGCGCCGAGGTCGAGGCCGCCATAGCGGAGGCGCACCGGCTCGGCGCCCGCGTCACCGCGCACTGCTTCGCCGAGGACTCGCTGCGCGACCTCGTCGAGGCGGGCATCGACTGCATCGAGCACGCCACCGGTCTCACCGAGGAGACCATCCCGCTCTTCGCCGAGCGCGGGGTCGCCATCGTGCCCACGCTCGTCAACATCGCGACCTTCCCGCATCTCGCGGACGGCGGCCAGGAGAAGTTCCCGCGCTGGTCCGCCCACATGCGCCGGCTGTACGAGCGGCGGTACGACACGGTCCGCGCCGCCTGGGACGCGGGCGTCCCGGTCTTCGTCGGCACCGATGCGGGCGGCTCGCTCCCGCACGGCCTGGTCGCCGCCGAGGTCGAGGAGCTGACGAAGGCCGGCATCCCGGCGCTCGACGCCCTCTCCGCCACCACCTGGCACGCCCGCGCCTGGCTGGGCCGCCCCGCCCTGGAGGAGGGCGCCCCGGCCGACCTCGTCGTCTACGGCGAGGACCCGCGCGCCGACGTCCGCGTCCTCGCGGCGCCCCGCCGGGTCGTCGTCAACGGCCGGGTCATCGCCTAGTTCCTCGTGAAGAAGGCCAGCCGGGCCTTCTTCTCCGGGATGAAGACCTCCGGCAGGTCCACCTCCGGCAGCAGGATCTCCGGACCGAGCTCGAAGCCGGTCCGGGCCAGCCGGGCGAGCACCTTCTCGTTGGCGGCGTCCGGCTCGCCGACGATCCGGGTGTGCCCGGTCAGCGCGAAGTCGAGCAGGGCGGTGAGCAGCCCCTCCGTGAAGCCCCGTTCGGGCGCGAGCGTGGGCGCGACGAACAGGTGCACGCCGATGTCGCCGGGCCGGGCCTCGTAGCACTCGGAGATCCGGTCGGCCTCGGGGGCGTAGGTCTGGAAGACGGCCACGGGCTCGTCGTCGCGGTGGACGAGGAAGCCGTGGTGGGTGCTGAGCGAGTCGAGGTGCGCGTAGACGTCCCGCACCTGCTCGACGGTGGTGCCGTTCATGCCCCAGAAGCGGGCGCGCTCCTCGTTCACCCAGCGGTGGATGAGGGGCGCGTCGGCGTCGGGGTCGATGCGGTCGACGCGGACGGTGCCGAAGCCGTCGACGTGCTGAACGTGCTCAGTCCTGCTCATGGTCTTCCTTCACGAGGTCGTTCCAGTCGGTGGTGACGGGGGCGAGTTCGCCCCGCAGCCACAGGGGCAGCTGGTCGCGGTGGTGCGGGTCGCCGGCCACGCCGGAGGCGCCGAAGGGCACGACCCACAGGCTGCGGTCGCGGTCCGCCAGGTCCCACACGTAGCGGGCGGCGGAGGCGCGGGCGCTGCGGTCGGTCCAGCCGGGCACGCTGGAGGTCGAGAGCACGCAGTCGTGGTCGCCGCCGAGCCCCGGCCACTGGTCGTCGGCGGCGTCGTCCGCGTCCGGAAGCGCCTGCCAGGGCGCGAGCCGGTGCGTCACCCCCCAGGCCGGCGGCGCCTCGCCCGCGGCGACCTCTTCCAGCGCCTCCCGTACGATTCCGGCCACGTCCCCGTCCGGTACGGGCCCGGTGACGAGCAGCGTCTCCAGGGCGAGGCCCACCCGGGCGCCGAGCGCCAGCCACGGCCGGAAGAGCGCGGGGTACGGGGCGGGTTCGCGCAGTTCCGTGAACGCCGGGTGCCCGGCCAGGCGCCGTACGACCGCGCCGCGCACCGCCGCGTAGAGCCCGGCGTCCGCGCTGTCGGCGTCCATCCGCCGGTCCCAGCCGAGGAGCGCGGCCCGTACCCGGCGGGCGGCGGGGGAGAGGGCGGAGCCGTCCGTGGCGCGGACCCGCTCCAGGAGGCGGCGGGCGGACGGGTTGTCGGTGTCGGCGTGGACGGCGGCCATCGCCTCCGGCGTCCACGCGTCGGAGGCGTCGAGGAGAGCGGCTATGCGCTCGGCCCGGTGCGGTGGCGCGAACTCGACGCCGAGCGGTGCGGCGAGCCCGCGCGCGTTGGCCATCACCGCGTGTCCGTCGACGGCTGCCCTGGGCATGGCGGCGGCCCGGCCGGTCCAGGCGTGCGCGGCGTCCCAGGCCGGCACGACCCGCAGGGAGTTGGCCCGGTCGCGCACCGGAACGTATCCGGCCACCCGGTGCAGCAGCCCGCCCTCGACGTCGGCGGCCTGCACGACGTTCACCGGCTCGACCCACCGGTCGAGCGCCCGGTCCACGTCCGCGACGGTCCGCGCCCGCAGCAGCGCGGGCAGTACACAGAAGCCCGACTCACCGGTGACGCGGGGCGGGTGGCGAAGGCTGACGGCTTCCCATTCCGTTTCCTCGGTACCGGGGCCCTCCGCGCCGATGATCACCGGCCCCCGCTCCGTCTCGATCACCTCGATCACGGTCGGCGTGGCCGCGCCCTTCACCCGCACGGTCTCGGTGTGCGCCGTGGCCGGTTCCCAGCCGTCCGGGCCGAGGGCCTCGACGCGGCCGTCGGGGAGGCGGCGCAGGCGCTCGCGGTAGAGGTCCTGGTAGTCGGCCATGGCGTTGGTGATGGCCCAGGCGACCCGGCCGGCGTGGCCGAAGTGGGCGAGGCCCGGGACGCCCGGCACGGCGAGGCCGAGGACGTCGTAGTCAGGGCAGGAGAGACGTATCTGCTGGTAGACGCCGGGCGCCTCGATGAAGCGGTGCGGGTCGCCGGCCACGAGCGGCGCGCCGCTCGCCGTACGGGCGCCCGAGACGACCCAGCCGTTGGAGCCCGCGGTGCCGGGGCCGTCCGAGGCGAAGAGCTCCGTCCACTCCTCGCCGAGGTGCCGGGCGACCTCGTCGCGCCACAGCTTGGTGGGGAAGCCCGCGAAGAGGATGTGGGTGGAGAGCCACACCGCGAGCGGCGTCCACGGCTCCCAGCGGCCGGGTGCGAGCCCCGTCGCCGCGAACTCGGGTGCCCGCCGGGCCCCTTCGGCCAGGCCGTCGTTGACCCCGTCCACGTACGCCCGCAGCCACGCGGCCGTCTCCCCGTCGAGGCGGTCGTGGCAGCGGCGCGCGGTGTCGGCGAGCCGGGCCTGCCGGACGAAGGTGTCCCAGCCGGTCTCCGCCGCACCGAGGAACTCCGCGGTCGTGCCCTGCGCCCGGTGCCGCTCCACCTCCAGCTGCCAGGCCCGGTCGAGGGCGGTGACCCGGCCCTGGGCGCGGGCGAGTTCGCGCGGGTCGGCGGCGCGCAGATGAGGGACGCCGAAGGCGTCCCGGAAGACCTCGATGCTCACTGCGCTCCTCGCGCTCCCCGATCCGGTTCCAGTTAGGTTAGCCTGCCCTAAATTAACCTATCAGGAGTGGGGGGGGAGTCGTGTGGCGCGTTGACGATCCGTTACTCCGGCCCGGCGCGGGTCGTTGTTGCTTCTTCGTCGCACGCGCTCCCGCGCCCGCTCGCGCCGTGACGCGCGGGACTTGTGGCGACGGCCGTGTCGTTTTCATTCGAAAATGAGCACGGAAACCACCCCTTAGGGTGAACTCACGCCAGGTGTCTGTCAGTTCACCCACAGTGCGTAAAGATTCCGGTGTCTCAAGTCGCCGGAGCCGCGACGACCCACAGTCCCCGTGGCGAGCGGCCGGCGACGCCATGTCTCCTGTGGGGGTTCCACCGTCTTGAACAGCAACACCTTCCGCCTGCCCGCACGCCGTTCCGCCGCCGCGGCGACCGTCGCCGCACTCGCCGTCGGCCCCCTGGCCCTCGCCGCGCCGGCCGCCCACGCCGACGGCGGCGCGAACGGCGGCGGACAGGGCCACGCCACCGCCGTCGTCCTGCGCACCACCCTCGACGTCGGCCTGCTCGGCAAGACGGTGAACGTGCCCGTGCGCGCCTCGCTCAACGAGGTCGAGGCGCCGGCCAGCGCCGCGAAGACCGCGCTCAGCGTGAAGGTGCAGGGCGCGGAGAGCGGCCGGCCCGTCGACATCCTGAAGGCGGACGTCGCCACCTCCGAGGCGACCGTGGCCGGGAACACCGCCCAGGGCCACGTCAACCTCGCCAAGGCCCGGCTCCACGTCCCCGGCCTCCCGGCCCTGTCCCTGATCGAGCTGGAGAAGGTCACCTCCAAGGCCGTCTGCGAGGCCGGCAAGCACCCGGTCGCCGAGTCCAACCTGCTCGGCCACGTCACCGTCCTCGGCAAGAAGACCACCCTGTCCACCGGCGGCCAGACCAAGGTCAGCGTCCCGGGCGTCGGCGACGTGGTCCTCGACCTCTCCCGTACCTCCACCACCTCGAACACCGCCGCCGCCACCGCGCTCGAACTGTCCGTGGAGGTCAACCCGCTCAAGCTGGGCGTCGCCGAGGTCAAGGGCAAGGTCACGCTCGCCGAGGCCACCTGCACCACCCCGGCAGGCAGCAAGCCGAGCCAGCAGCCCAGCGAACAGCCCTCGCACCAGCCCAGCACGCAGCCCTCGCACCAGCCGTCCGCCCAGCCCAGCCACGACACCGGCGTGACGACGCAGAACGGCGGCACCACCCCGACGCAGAACCTCGCCGAGACCGGCGGCAGCTCCATGACGCCGTACCTCGCCGGCGGCGCCGTGCTGCTGCTCGGCGTGGGCGGTGGCGCACTCCTCCTGGCGCGCGGCCGGGCCCGCGCCCGCGGCTGACCGGCCCGAGGGGGAAGAACAAAGGGGGACGGGCGAGGGGTGGTGCCGGGCCGGCACCACCCCTCACCGCCACCGTCCGGGCGCTCAGCCCAGCAGCAGCAACGCCTGGTCCAGCGCCTGCAGGAAGCGGTTCGTCGTCACCCGGTCCCGCACCGCGAGCCGCAGCCAGTTCCGGCCGAGCCCCGGGAAGGTGTCACCGCGCCGGGCCGCGAAACCGAGCGTCCGCAGGTGCTCCCGCACCGCGTCCGCGCCCTCGATCCGGACCAGCACGAACGGGCCCTCCGCCGCCGCGACCGCCCGCACCTCGTCGAACTCCGCGAGCCCCGCCAGCAGGTGCGCCCGCTCCACCCCGATCCGGTGCGCCGCCTCCTCCGCCTCCGCGAGCGCCACCCGCGACATGCACGCCTCCGCCGCCACCAGAGCAGGCGTCGACACCGGCCACAGCGGCTGTACGCGCTCCAGCGCGGCGATCGTCTCCGGCTCCGCCAGTACGTAGCCGATCCGCAGCCCCGCCAGACCCCAGGTCTTCGTCAGGCTCCGCAGCACCACCAGACCGGGCACGTCCGTCCGCGAGGCCAGCGACTCCCGCTCGCCCGGCACCGCGTCCATGAACGCCTCGTCGACCACCAGCCACCGCCCCGGCCGGGCGAGCGACGCGATCGCCGCCGCCGGGTGGAGCACGGACGTCGGGTTGGTCGGATTGCCGATCACGACCAGATCCGCGTCCTGCGGCACCGCCGCCGGATCGAACCGGAAGCCGTCCTGCTCGCGCAGCAGCACCCGCTCCACCTCGTGCCCGACGTCCCGCAGCGCCGCCTCCGGCTCCGTGAACTGCGGATGCACCACCACCGGCCGCCGCGCCGGCAGCGCCCGCGCGAGCAGCACGAACGCCTCCGCCGCGCCCGCCGTCAGCAGCACCCGCCGACCCGGCAGATCGTGCCGCTCGGCCACCGCCGCCCGCGCCGCCCGCCCGTCCGGATAGGCCGCGAGCCCCGTCAGCGAGTCCGCGATCCGCTCCCGCAGCCAGGCGGGCGGGGTGTCCGTCCGCACGTTGACCGCGAGGTCGGTCAGCTTCTCGTCCCGCACCTCGGCGTCGCCGTGGTGTCTGAGGTCGTGCGTGTCAGCGGAACTGTCAGCCGAACTGTCAGCGGAACCGTCCGCGGAAGTGTGAATGTCCATGGCCGCCGTCTTGTGGGGGAGTGGGGATGAGGGTGGGGGTGGTGCGTGCGGGGGAAGGGGGGCGCTCCTCAGCGAGATACCCCGTGAGTATCGGGCAACAAGCGTGCGACTGGGGAGACTTCGTTCGGACGAAAGGGTGCGGAACGGGCAATGGCGCAGGTCACACGGGTGCTCTTCCGCTTCGGCACCAGGAGAACCGCCCCCGGCAGCCCCGCCCCGCGCAGCGCCGCCGCCTCCGCCACCGACGCCGTCCCCGTCGCCGCCAGCGGCACCGCCGACGGATGCGGTACGGCCACGCCCGCCAGCTCCTCGCTCCCGAACGCCCGCACCGGCACCCCGAGCAGCGAAGCCGCCCCGGTGATCCCCGGCTCGCCCGCGCGCACGTCCAGCGTCGCCAGCGCCGTCACGTCCGCGCCCGTCAGCCCGGCCTCCCGCAGCGACGCCGCCACCAGACCGCACACCTCCGAGGCCGTCACCCCGGACCGGGCGCCGACCCCGACGACGACCGCGGCGGGGTCGCCCGGCCCGAGGTGCGGGGAAGAGGGCGCATCGGATAGCAAGGGCCCATGGCTGTAGTCGTCGCGCTCGGCGCGTTCCTCATGACGCTGTTCGGCGGCTGGACCGCCCAGCGCGTCACCGACCGCCGCCACCTCGTCCTCGGCCTCGCCGGCGGACTCATGCTCGGCGTCGTCGGACTCGACCTGCTGCCCGAGGCCATCGACGCGGCGGGCGAGACGGTCTTCGGCGTGCCCCAGGCCCTGCTGCTCTTCGTCGGCGGCTTCCTCTTCGCCCACGTCGTGGAACGACTCCTCGCCACCCGCCGCGCCGCCCACGGCGCCGAGGCCGGGGACCGCGTCCCGCAGGTCGGCCTCACGGCCGCGGCCGCCATGGTGCTCCACAGCCTCATGGACGGCATCGCCCTCGGCGCCGCCTTCCAGGTCAGCGGCGGCATGGGCGCCACCGTCGCGATCGCCGTCATCACCCACGACTTCGCCGACGGCTTCAACACGTACACGATCACGACGCTCTACGGGAACGCCCGCCGCAAGGCGATCGCCATGCTCCTCGCCGACGCCGTCGCCCCGATCCTCGGCGCCGGCCTCGCCACCCTGTTCACCCTCCCGGAGGAACTGCTCGGCAGCTATCTCGGCTTCTTCGGCGGCGCCCTGCTCTACCTCGCCGCCGCCGAGATCCTGCCCGAGGCCCACCACGAACACCCCGCCCGCACCACCCTGCTCTGCACGGTGGCGGGCGTGGCCTTCATCTGGCTCGTCGTGGGCCTCTCCGGCGGCTGACCTCACGCCGCAGGCCCGCCTCCGGCCCCGGCGCAGTGCGCGACGAACCGGGCGGCGACCTCCGGAGCACCCGCCCAGTGCGTGTGCAGATAACTGGCGTGCACACCGCCCCGTACGAAGCCCTCGACCCGCATCTCCGGCTGCCGCAGCCCCCACGCCGCCTGCTCCCCGGCGCCCGGCTCGATCACCGTCCGGTGGAACTCGTGCCCCCGCATCCGCGTCCCGGCCGCCGCCAGCACGCTGTCGCTCACCGCGACCGCGTCACGGTACCCGAGCGTCAGCCGCGGCGACATCCGCGCGTCCGCGTCGAGGACCCCGCACATCGGCCGCCCGTCCAGCGACCGTGCGAGGTAGAGCAGCCCGGCGCACTCGGCGGCGACGGGCGCGCCGGAGCGCGCGAGCGCCGCCACGGCCTCGCGCAGCTTCCCGTTCGCGGACAGCTCCTCCCCGTACACCTCGGGGAACCCGCCGCCTATGACGAGGCCGGACGTGCCCTCGGGGAGGCTTTCGTCGCGCAGCGGATCGAAGGTGACGACCTCGGCGCCCGCGGCGGTGAGGAGTTCCGTGTGCTCGGCGTACGAGAAGGTGAACGCGGCCCCACCGGCGATCGCCACCCTGGGTGCGGGCATACGTTCCGCGAAGGCGAGGGGGGCACCCCCGGACGGAGTCCGGGGGAGGCTGGGCACACCGGACCCACCGGCGTGCAGCCGCTCCCCGACCTCAGCCGACCACGGCGTGGCGGGCAGCTCCGGGGCGCTGCGGGCGAGGGCCAGCAAGCCCTCCAGGTCGCAGCCCTGCCGCACCTGCTCCGCCTGCGCCGCCACCGCGGCCACCGCCTGCCCCTGCCGCTCCGCCACCGGCACCAGGCCCAGGTGCCGCGACGGCGTCTCCACCGCCGGCGCCCGCCGCAGCACGCCGAGCACCGGCACGCCCGACTCCTCCAGCGCCTCCCGCAGCAGCTGCTCGTGCCGGTCCGTCGCGACCTTGTTGAGGATCACCCCGCCGAGCCGCACCTCCGGGTCCCAGGACGCGAAGCCGTGCACGAGCGCGGCGACCGACCGGGACTGCGACGAGGCGTCCACGACCAGCACGACCGGCGCCCGCAGCAGCTTCGCCACCTGCGCCGTCGACGCCAGCTCACCCTGGCCCGCCGCCCCGTCGTACAGGCCCATCACGCCCTCGACGACCGCCAGGTCGCAGCCGCGCGCGCCGTGCGCGAACAGCGGCGCGATCAGCTCCGTACCGCACATGAACGCGTCGAGGTTGCGGCCCGGGCGCCCGGTGGCGAGCGCGTGGTAGCCCGGGTCGATGTAGTCCGGGCCGACCTTGTGCGGGGAGACCGCGAGACCACGGCCGGCGAACGCGGCCATCAGACCGGTCGCGACCGTGGTCTTGCCCGCGCCCGAGGACGGGGCGGCGATGACGAGACGTGCTACCACTCGATGCCCCGCTGGCCCTTCTGACCCGCGTCCATCGGGTGCTTCACCTTCGACATGTCGGTCACGAGGTCGGCGAAGTCCATCAGCTCCTGCGGGGCGTTGCGGCCGGTGATGACGACGTGCTGCTGCCCCGGACGGTTCGCGAGCACCTCGATCACCTCCTTGGTGTCGATCCAGCCCCAGTGCAGCAGGTACGCGAACTCGTCGAGGACGTAGAACCGGTACTTCTCCTCGGCCAGGTCGCGCTTCACCTGCTCCCAGCCCTCCCGCGCCTTCTCCTCGTGCGACTGCTCGCCCTCGGCGACCTCGCGCTGGATCCAGGACCAGCCCTCGCCCATTTTGTTCCAGACGACCGTGCCGCCCTTGCCGGTCTCGCCGAGCGCCTTCAGCGCGTTCTCCTCGCCGACCCGCCACTTCGCGGACTTGACGAACTGGAACACCCCGATCGGCCAGCCCTGGTTCCAGGCGCGCAGCGCCATGCCGAACGCGGCGGTCGACTTCCCCTTGCCGACGCCCGTGTGCACCATCACCAGTGCCCGGTTGCGGCGCTGGCGGGTGGTGAGACCGTCGTCCGGAACGACGGTCGGCTGTCCCTTAGGCATTACGCGGCCCTCCTGGCGGCAGAGTGGTTGTCCTGTGCGTGACGGACGGTACGGACGAGCCCGGCGATCGAGTCGGCGCGCAGTTCGTCCAGGGTGACGGCGGTGCCGCCGAGTTCACGGGCGAGGTTCCCGGCGAGACCGAGCCGCACCGGGCCCGACTCGCAGTCCACGACCACCGCGGCCGTGCCGTCGGCGGCGTGCAGCCGCGCGGCCCGCGCCGCGAGCCCCACCGGGTCCGCGCCGCCGCCGGTGGCGCGGCCGTCGGTCACGACGACGAGCAGCGGACGGCGCGAGGGGTCGCGCAGCCGCTCCACGCGCAGCACGTCGTGCGCCTTGAGCAGACCGGCGGAGAGCGGGGTGCGGCCCCCGGTGGGAAGCTGTTCGAGCCGGGCCGCGGCCGCGTCCACCGACGAGGTCGGCGGCAGGGCGAGCTCGGCGCCCCTGCCGCGGAAGGTCACCAGACCGACCTTGTCGCGCCGCTGGTACGCGTCGAGCAGCAGCGAGAGCACCGCGCCCTTCACCGCGCTCATCCGCTGCCGCGCCGCCATCGACCCGGACGCGTCCACGACGAACAGGACCAGATTGCCCTCCCGGCCCTCGCGGACCGCCTGCCGCAGATCGTCCCGCCGCACCACCAGACCCCGGCCGTCGCGGCCGCGCGCCCTCTGGTGCGGGGCGGCGGCCTGCACGGTCGCGGCCAGGTGCAGCTTGGTCAGCGCGCCCTTGGGGCGGGTCGCGCCGGTGGTCCGACCGTGCTCCGTACGGGCCCGGGAACGGCGCCCGGCCGCGCCCTCGCCGAGTCCCGGCACGCTGAGCATCTTCGTACGGAAGGGCTCGCCGGCCTTGACGGCGGCACGCTCACCGGAACCGGCGCCACCCTGGGGCGCGGGTGCGCTCTCCGGCGCGGGCGCCGGGGCCTCCTCGGGCGCGGGCGCGTCCCCCTGCGGCGGAATCCCGCCACCGCCACCGCCACCGCCACCGCCGCCACCGCCACCGCCGGGACCTCCGTCGCCCGGACCGTCCGGCTCGGGCTCGGGCTCGTCATCGGGCTCGTCGTCGCCCTTGAACTGCTCAAGGGTCTCGTCGAGCTTGTCCTCGTCAAGGCCGGGCGCGTCGAACGGATTGCGCCGACGGCGGTGGGGCAGCGCGAGCAGCGCCGCCTGCCGTACGTCCTCGGAGGTGACCTCCGTCCGCCCCGCCCACGCGGCGAGCGCGGTCGCCGTGCGGGCCATGACGATGTCGGCGCGCATGCCGTCGACCTCGAACGCGGCGCAGGTCGCGGCGATCTGCAGCAGCACCGCGTCCCCGAGCACCACCTGCGGCAGCAACTCCCGCGCGGCGACGATCCGCTCCCGCAGCGCGGCCTCCTCGCCGGCCCAGCGCGCCACGAACCCGGCCGGGTCGTCCTCGAACGCCAGCCGGCGCCGCACGACCTCCACCCGCTGCTCGGGCTCGCGGGAGGCGGCCACCTCCACGGTCAGCCCGAACCGGTCGAGCAACTGGGGCCGCAGCTCGCCCTCTTCGGGGTTCATCGTGCCGACGAGCAGGAAGCGGGCCGCGTGACGTACGGAGACGCCTTCGCGCTCGACGTACGAGGAGCCCATGGCGGCGGCGTCGAGGAGGTGGTCGATGAGGTGGTCGCTCAGGAGGTTGACCTCGTCGACGTACAGGATCCCCCGGTGCGCCGCCGCGAGCAGTCCCGGCTCGAACGCCTTCACGCCCTCGGCGAGCGCCTTCTCGATGTCGAGCGAGCCGACGAGCCGGTCCTCGGACGCGCCGACGGGCAGCTCGACCATCCGCGCGGGCCGCGCCTCCCGGGCGCCCTCCCCGTGCGGCCCGTCCGGGCACCCCGGATCGGGCGCGGCCGGATCACAGCTGAAGCGGCACCCGGCGACCACCGCCACCTCGGGCAGCAGCTCGGCCAGCGCGCGTACGGCCGTGCTCTTCGCGGTCCCCTTCTCGCCGCGCACGAGGACACCGCCCACCGCCGGGCTCACGGCGTTCAGCAGCAGCGCGAGCCGCAGATCGTCCATGCCGACGACGGCGGTGAACGGATAGCGGGTGCTCATCGGTGGGTAGCTCCTTCGGTTCGCGATGACGCGTCGTCAACATGCCGTCCCGGCACGCTTCCTGCCCAGTGGGCGAGGGGAATCCCCCTCGTGCCGGCCCCCGCGCGGCTTCGCCGCGTAATCCGCGTACTCCGCGCAACCCGTACGGCCCGACCGGCGCTCACGGCGCCCCCGGCGGCACGAACGGCAGCCCCTCCGGCGCGCCCTTCTCGATCAGCCGGAGCAGCGCGTCCGTGTCGGCGTGCTCCTCGATCAGGTCGCCGAGGCGGTCCAGCTGTTCCTCGCGCAGGGCGCCGAACGACGTGTCGGGCGCGGGCACGAAGCGCCGCCCGGCCGCCGCCGCGACCTCGCGCAGGAAGGCGCGGCGGAAGCCGTCGCTCTCCAGGGAGCCGTGCCAGTGGGTGCCCCAGACCGCGCCGACGCGGCAGCCGTCCAGGAACGCCTCCCCGCCCCGTACGTCCGCGACGCCGTGGTGGATCTCGTACCCCTCGACGGGCTCGCCGAGGGCCTCGCCGACCGGGCGGGCCAGCGTCTTCTCGGGCGCGAAGCGGACCCGCACGGGCAGGAGGCCGAGCCCCTCGACGGAGCCGGCCTTCGACTCGACCTCGTCGTCGATGTGCTCGCCGAGGACCTGGAAGCCGCCGCAGATGCCGAGGACCGGACGGCCCTCGGCGGCGCGCCGGGCGAGCGCGTCGGCCAGGCCGCGTTCGCGCAGCCAGGCCAGTGCCTTGACCGTGCCGCGGGTGCCCGGCACCACCACCAGGTCCGCGTCGGCCAGCTCCTCCGGGCGGTCGACGAAGCGCACGACCACGCCCGGCTCGGCGGCCAGCGCGTCGACGTCGGTGAAGTTGGACATGAGGGGTACGGCGCAGACGGCGACCCGCAGCACGTCCTCGCCGACCGGCGGCGCGACGACGGACTCGCGGACCGTGCCGCGCAGCGAGACGCGCAGGCCGTCCTCCTCGTCGATGCCGAGGCCGTGGGCGTACGGCAGGACGCCGAAGGTGCGGCGGCCGGTGAGGCCGTGCAGCATGTCGAGGCCCGGTTCGAGCAGTGTGACGTCGCCGCGGAACTTGTTCACCAGGTAGCCGGCGACGAGCCGCTGGTCCTCGGGCGCGAGGAGCGCGGTCGTGCCGAAGAACTGGGCGAAGACGCCGCCGCGGTCGATGTCGCCGACCACGACGACGGGGAGCCGCGCCGCCCGCGCGATGCCCATGTTGACGATGTCGGTGCGCCGCAGGTTGATCTCGGCCGGGCTGCCCGCGCCCTCGCAGATCACCGCGTCGTGCGTGGCGCGCAGCTCCTCCAGGCAGCCGAGGACCGGCTCGAAGAGCTGCTGCTGCCGGCCGCCGTGGTAGCCCCGGGCGCTCAGCTCGCCGACCGGTTTGCCCATGAGGATCACCTGGCTGGAGCGGTCGCTGCCGGGCTTGAGCAGCACCGGGTTCATCAGCGCCGTCGGCTCGACGCGCGCGGCCTGCGCCTGCATGGCCTGGGCACGGCCGATCTCGGCGCCCTCCCGGGTCACGAAGGAGTTCAGGGACATGTTCTGTCCCTTGAACGGCGCGACCTTCAGGCCCTGCCGGACCAGCCACCGGCAGATGCCGGCCGTGACGACGCTCTTGCCCGCGTCGGACGTGGTCCCGGCGACGAGCAGCCCCCCGCCCTTCATGCGCCCCTCCGCTTCCTGCCGCGTACGGCACTGATGATGGTCCGGCCGCCGACACAGGCGGCCAGGGTCAGCCAGGTCACCCGGCGGGACAGCGTGACGGCCCGCTCGATGTCCGCCACCTCGACGGGCCGCCCGTCCGCGTTGAGGACCGGCCGGTGTTCGACCCGGCCGCCGTACGACAGGGTGCCGCCGAGCCGTACGCCGAGCGCCCCGGCGAAGGCGGCCTCCACCGGGCCGGCGTTGGGGCTCGGGTGCTTGCCCGCGTCCGCCCGCCAGGCCCGTACGGCGCCCCGCGCGTCGCGGCCCGCCACGGCGGCGAGCGCGGCGGTGAGCCGGGCGCCGGGCCAGCCGGCGAGGTCGTCGAGCCGGGCCGAGGCCCAGCCGAAGCGCCGGTAGCGCGGCGACTTGTGGCCGACCATGGCGTCCAGGGTGTTGACCGCGCGGAAGCCGAGCAGGCCCGGCACGCCCGCGACCGCGCCCCAGAAGAGGGCGCCCACGACGGCGTCGGAGGTGTTCTCGGCGACCGACTCGACGACCGCGCGGGCCATCGCGGGCCCGTCGAGCGCCTGCGGGTCGCGGCCGACCAGGTGCGGCATCCGTTCCCGGGCGACCTCCAGGTCGCCGGCGGCGAGCGCGCCGCCGATCGCGCGGGCCTCGCGACCCAGGGTCGTACCGCCGACCACGGCCCACACGGAGGCGGCGGTCAGGGCGGCGGAGGCGGCCCGGCTGCCCCGTACCGTGCGGGCGGCGAGGGCGCCGAGTGCGACGGTGCCGCCGGCGCAGACGGCCGTGTGCAGGGCGCCCCAGGCGCGGTGGTCGCGGTGCAGGCGCTGCTCGACGGCGGCGGCCGCGCGGCCGAAGGCGGCGACGGGATGGGCGCGCCGGGGGTCGCCGACGAGCAGGTCGACGGCGAGGCCGGCGGCCGCTCCGTATGCGAAGACGGCTGTGGTGCGGGACGGGCTCGGGCCGCGGCCGGGCATGGCGCTGTGTCCTCACTCAGGGTCCGCGCCCTGGATCGACGTGACCGGCGGCGAGAGTTCCTGACTCCCGGCCCGTGGGGCCGGTCACAGTGGCGGGACCGCGCCGGAATCGCACCGGACTTCCTCTACTTGCCGCCGTAATGGCTCCGGCAGTCCACCACGCCCCGCGAACACCCGTCAACTCACCCTTGACCTGCGTCGGGTCACTGTGCGAAGCACCACAAACACGGCACCCGAGCACGGCACCCGAGCACGGCGGCACACACAAGCGGCCGGGCGGTCCGCAGGCGTGCTGCGGACCGCCCGGCCGGTGGGTCCGGGATCGTGCGGGTCAGGCGACGATCAGGTAGATGCCGTACGCCACGGCCGCCGCGCAGAGCGCGAAGCAGGCGTACGCGCCGGTGCGGGCCAGTGGGGCCGAGCCGCCGTTGGACGCGGCCTCCTCCTGCTTGGAGAGGCCGGCGACGCCGAGGGTGAAGAAGCCCACGAGGGCGACGGTCACCACGAGGCTGACTCCGAAGACGGAGCCGAGAGCTGCCCAGTCGATCTTCATGTCCGTGCTTCCAGTTCCGTGAGATCCGTCAGACCGCGGCGGCGGGGGCGGCCGGAGCGGCCGGGTCCGCGGGGTTCGGGGCGGGGATGGTGGCCTTCAGGTCCGCGTCCGCGACGGCGGCGACGGAGCCGGCCGGCGGCGGGGTGACGGCCGCGATGGCGGTGGTCACGACACCCGGGGTCTCGGTCTCGGTGGCCGTGGCGGTCGCGGTCTCGACGTCGTTGACGTTGGTGTGGTCGACGACCTGGCGGCGCGAGACGAGCCAGATGCCGACGCAGGAGGCGACCAGGAAGGCCGCGACGACGTAGACGCCCCACTGGCCCTGACGCGCGACGAACTCGGCGCCCGCGCCGACCAGGCCGGCGGCCGGCAGGGTCAGGCCCCAGGCGACGAACATGCGGGTGGCGGTCGACCAGCGGACGACACCGCCCTTGCGGCCCAGGCCCGCGCCCATGACGGAGCCGGAGACGGCGTGCGTGGTCGAGAGGGAGAAGCCCAGGTGGGAGGAGGCCAGGATGACCGTCGCGGCGCTGGTCTGGGCGGCGAAGCCCTGCTGCGGCTGGAGGTCGGTGAGGCCCTTGCCCATGGTGCGGATGATGCGCCAGCCGCCGAGGAAGGTGCCGAGCGCGATCGCCGTACCGGCGGAGACGATGACCCAGACCGGCGGGTTCGAGCCGGGGGCAAGGACGCCGCCGGCGACCAGGGCGAGGGTGATGATGCCCATGGTCTTCTGGGCGTCGTTGGTGCCGTGGGCGAGGGAGACGAGACCGGCGGAGGCGATCTGGCCGGCCCGGTAGCCCTTCTCCTGGGCCTTGCCGTTCTTGTCCTTGCCGATGGCGTACGTCAGGCGGGTGCCGAGCGTCGCGGCGATGCCGGCGACGATCGGGGCGGCGACCGCCGGGATGAGGACCTTGGTGACGACGCTCTCGCCGTTGACGCCGCTGAAGCCGATCGAGGCGACGGTCGCGCCGATGAGGCCGCCCATCAGTGCGTGCGAGGAGCTGGACGGCAGGCCGACCAGCCAGGTCACCAGATTCCAGAGGATCGCGCCGACGAGCGCGGCGAGGATGACTTCGGGCTGGATGCCCGTCTCGTTGACGAGCCCCTTGGAGATCGTCTTGGCGACCTCCACCGAGAGGAACGCGCCGACCAGGTTCAGCACGGCGGACATGGCCACCGCCGTCTTGGGCTTGAGTGCACCGGTCGAGATGGTCGTGGCCATCGCGTTGGCGGTGTCGTGGAAACCGTTCGTGAAATCGAACACTAGAGCTGTCACGACCACAATGGCGAGCAGCAGCGTGATGTGTTCCATTTACCCAGGCAATCGTTCGACGTCAGTGGCTCGTCGAACGTAAGCAACCTGGGTGAACGGAAGATGAACTGGGTCGGGCAAGGTGGTGTCCCGATCCGGGGTCTGGAGATTCCGCTTACGGCTCCGGCGGGCGCGCTGTCCACGATGCGGTCACCGTGCAACCCCGGGTAAACCGTGCGGTTCCGGGCTCCACGCAACGCGCGTAGCTTCCGCCGCTCCCGACCCGTATCGCCCCGTGGACCGCCGTGGAGACTTTCGTCAGCACGGAGGACCCGGTGGACGAGACCCATGTCACTCGAAGGAGCTCGGCGAGCCCCGCCGGGTGGCAGGGCGCGGGCGGGCTGCCGACACTGGGACCGTGCGCCCCGTTACCGCGACGGCAGCGGCCGTCACCACCCTGCTCGGGCTCGGCGCGGCCGCCGTCGTGGCCGGCCGCTACGCCAGCGACGCCGCCCTCGGCGTGCCGTCCGGCCGCCCCTTCCCCGGCG
This sequence comes from Streptomyces sp. NPDC004788, assembly GCF_053601115.1. NCBI lineage: Bacteria > Bacillati > Actinomycetota > Actinomycetes > Kitasatosporales > Streptomycetaceae > Streptomyces > Streptomyces sp. NPDC004788. The sequence goes on along the minus strand of NZ_JBSGBF010000006.1, from coordinate 10,950 downwards.
AGCCCAGACTCACCGTGCACGGCACCGGCCCGGAGCGGATCAGCCTCACCCGGAGCCTGGCCGCGCTGCGCCCCGGTACGTACGGGATCGAGGCCGACGGCCTGCACGCCGTCGTCGGCCCGGTGCTCGACCGGGTCCCGCACACCGCCGACACCGTGGTGCGCCGGCTCGAACGGGTCGAGCTCGGCACGCTCGCCCCCGGCGTCCGGGTCCGGCTCACCCCGCAGCTGCACTGCGGCACCCCCGGGACCGCCCTCGGCCTGCCCTACGAGGACGTCGAGATCCCCGGCGAGCTCGGCAGCCTGCCCGCCTGGCTCGTGCCCGGGCCGCGCACCACCTGGGTGATCGCCCTGCACGGCCTCGGCACCACCCGCGAGCACGCGCTCAACCTGGTCCCCTTCCTGCACCGCCGGCGCGTCCCGGTCCTCGTCCCCGCCTACCGCGGCGACGCCGGCGCGCCCGAGGCCGCCGACGGGCTCGGGCACCTGGGCGACTCCGAGTGGCGGGACCTCGACGCCGCCATCCGCTACGCCGTACGGCGCGGCGCCACCGGCGTCGTCCTGCTCGGCTGGGGCACGGGCGCCGCCATGGCCCTGCACGCCGCCGAGAGCTCCGGCGTGCGCGACCGCATCCGCGGCCTCGTCCTCGACTCCCCGGTCCTCGACTGGGAGGCCACCCTGCGCAACCTGGCCGCCGCCCACCGCGTCCCCGCCCCGCTGATCCCGCTCGCCGTGCGCGCCGCCCAGGGCCGCACCGGCTCCCACGGCGACCGCCTCCAGGAGGCCGCCGACCCGAACGGGCTGCGCGTGCCGACGCTGCTCTTCCATGGCCCGGACGACACCCTCGCCCCCTGGGACCGCTCGCGCCGGCTCGCCGAGCTCCGCCCCGAGCTCGTCACCCTCAGCACGGTCCGCGAGGCGCCGCACGCCGCCATGTGGAACGCGGACCCGGTCCGCTACGAGGAGTCCCTGCGCCGCTTCCTGACCCCGCTGGTCTAGGGCCTGTCGCAACAAGCCGGGGCCCGCTGGTCCACCGCGCCGCCGGGACCTCCGTACGCCCTCCGGCCCGGAATCCCGGGCCCGGGGACGGTGCTCGCGGCGGCGTTGCGCATTCCGATTGGGCTTTCGGGCCGTCAACGGGAAGACTGCCCCCGTGACGTCTCGAAAGCCCGATGAACCATTGGCGCGCAACTCCAGACTCCGACTCGTCCGTCCGCGGCCGCTCGCCACCGCGCGCAAGGCCGTGACGACCCGGCGCACCCGCCCGGCGCCCCGGCCGCCCGAGGGGACCCCGCCCCGTGCGGAACTGGCCCTGCAGGCGCGGACGGTGCTCGCCGACGCGGTGCGGATCGCCCGCTGGGCCGCGTCCGGCCGGCAGGCCGAGACGGCACTCCCCGCACTCGGGGACGGCGAACGGGCCGCCGCCGCACTGGATCTGACCCCCGGACAGGTCCGGGCCGGCTGGGACCGCGCCCGCCTCGCCGGGCTCGTCGAGCTGCACGGCGGCACCGTCCGCCCCGGCTGGCGGCTGACGGCGTGGGACCGCGACGACTCCGCCGTGCTGCGCGGCTGGGTCGCCCTCTTCGACGCCTGGTCGCTCGCCCACCCGGAGCCCGAGGGCGTGGCGCCCGGCGCCGTCGCCGAGGTCGTCGAGGCCGTCCCCCAGGTCCTCTCACTGCTCCAGCTGTCCGCCGGGCCCGTCCCCGTGACCGGCCTGCTCGACCTGCTGCGCCAGCGCGTCGCCGAACTCCGCGAGGAGCGCTGCGAGGTCCCCGCCGCCGGCACCGTGCCCGAGCCGGTCCCGGCCGCCGAGGGCCTGCCCGCGCTGCTCGACTGGGCCCTCGCGGGCCTCGCCGACGTCGGCGCCCTCACCCTCGGCGACGGCCCGGACGGCGGCCAGGCCACCCTCACCCCGCTCGGCAACTGGGCGGTCTGGGTCAAGCTGGAGCAGATCTGCGTCGCCGCCCAGAGCCCGGCCGGCAACATCGAGCAGTCCGCCGAGGACATGCTCCGCGGCTGCGCCCGGCTCACCCCGGGCCCGGCCCGCGACGAGTACCGCGCCTGGCTCGCCGCCCGCACCCTCTCCAGCGCCGTCGCCGAGCTGATCGCCGTCGCCCGCGGCGAGGACGCCCTGCTGCGCGGCCTCGCCTTCGAAGCGCTGCGGGTCGTCGGCGCCCCGGCCGAGCCCGAGGTGCGCGCCGCCCTCGCGGAACCGTCCCTCCGCCCGTACGCGCTGCTCTGGCTCGCCGAGTACGAGGGCGCCGACCCGGACGAGGCCCCCGAGGTGCTCACCCGCGAGGAGGCGACCTGGCTGTGGGTGGACACGGCGGCCGCCGTCGCCGACCACGGCGAGAGCGACCTGCTCGTCCGCCACCTCGACTCCGCCGTCCAGGGCACCGTCCCCGCCCTGCTCGACGAGGTCCGCGCCGTCGGCCACCCCCGCACCGTCCAGGTCCTGGTCGCCCTCGCCGCCGCCCACCCCGACCCGGCCCTCGCCAAGGCGGTCCGCCGCGCCGCCTTCCAGGTCCACACGGGCGGGGCCTGACGGGCCCGGCGGCGTTGGACTACCCGGCGCCGCCGGGGGCGTACGTCCCGAAGCTCCAGACGTTGCCCTCGGCGTCCCGGGCCATGTAGTCCCGGGCGCCGTAGTCCTGGTCGGTCGGCGGCATCACGATCTCCGCGCCGGCCGCGACGGCCCGGGCGTGGTGGGCGTCCACGTCGGCGACGCGGACGTACACCCCGACCGGGCCCGCGTCGGACATCGCCCTGTCGAACGCGCTGCCGGTGCCCTTGCTGCCGAGCATCACCGTCCCGTTGCCGTAGGACAGCTCGGCGTGCACCACCCGGCCGTCCTCGTCCTCGAACACGGCGTCCGCGGTGAAGCCGAACGCCTCGGTGAGCCGGGCGACGGCCGCCTTCGCGTCCTTGTAGAGCAGGGTCGGGCAGATGTCGGGTGCGTCCGTCATCGTGATCGCTTCCTTTCGTTCGAGTGCCGGGCTGCCGGGCTGCCGGGCTGCCGGGCCACCAGGCCGCCGGGCCCCTGGGCCACCGGCTCCGCGTCCGCGTCACCGGAAGGTGTCGCAGCGCGCCATGTCACCGGTGCTGTAGCCGGTGTGGAACCACTGCTGCCGCTGCGCCGCCGAGCCGTGCGTCCAGCTCTCCGGCGAAACCCGGCCCTGGAAGCGCTCCTGGATCCGGTCGTCGCCGACCGCCGCCGCCGCGTCCAGGCCGTCGCGGATGTCCTCGTCCGTCAGCCGGGTGAGCAGCGGCCGGCCGGTCCTGTCGTCGGGCGTGGTGGTCGCGTGCCGCGCCCACACGCCCGCGTAGCAGTCGGCCTGGAGCTCCACCCTGACCGCGCTCGAGTCCGCGCCGGTCCGGCCGTCCTGGGCGCGGGCCAGCGTGCCCATCAGGTCCTGCACGTGATGGCCGTACTCGTGCGCCACCACGTACGCCTGCGCGAAGGGTCCGCCCGTCGCGCCGAACCTGGTGCGCAGCTCGTCGAAGAAGCCCAGGTCCAGATAGACCTGCCGGTCGCCCGGGCAGTAGAAGGGGCCGACCGACGAGTTCGCCGTGCCGCACGCGGTCGGGACCTGCCGGCTGAACACGACGGTGGAGGCGTCCCCGTACCGCCCGCCGCGCCGCGCGTACTCGCTCCGCCAGAAGTCCTGCACGCTGTTGACGACCGCCACGATCCGGCAGTCCTCGCGGGCGTTGGCGTCCGAGCCCTTCTTGCAGGTCCGGGCCACCTGGGAGGCCGACGAGGAGGTCGCGCCCGGCTCGTCGCCGCCGGCGGAGAGCCCCAGCTGTTCGGGGCCCACGCCGAAGACCAGGCCCAGGACGAGCGCCACGAAGCCGATGATCCCGCCGCCGATGGTGGCACCGCCGCCGGGAATACGGGCGCCCCGGACGTCCTTGACCTCCGAGGTGTCCAGATCGGCGTCGTCGTCGAACTGCATGCCACCGCCCTCCGCCCGCCCTGTGCGTTTCTGCCGAGTATCGGCAGATCCGCCGGATGTCACCCCTTTTACGGGGCATGTGAGGTATGTCGCGTGGCCGAAAAGCAGTTGCACGTGCCCGTTAGACTTGCCGCATGGCCATTCTCCCCGTGCATTAGCGGCGTCGAAGCTCCGCCCAGCCGTCCTTCCGCCGTTTCCCACCGCCCTGGAGTCTGTCCGTGATCACCGCTTCCGGCATCGAGCTGCGCGCCGGCGCCCGTGTCCTCATCGAGTCCGCTTCCTTCCGCGTCGCCAAGGGCGACCGCATCGGCCTCGTGGGCCGCAACGGAGCGGGCAAGACCACCCTCACCAAGTGCCTCGCTGGCGAGGGGCAGCCCGCCGGCGGCACCATCAGCCGCTCCGGCGAGGTCGGCTACCTCCCGCAGGACCCGCGCACCGGCGACCTCGACGTCCTCGCCCGCGACCGGATCCTGTCGGCCCGCGGCCTCGACGTGCTGCTCCGCAAGATGCGGCAGAACGAGGAGCGCATCGCCACCGGCAGCGGCGCCACCCGCGAGAAGGCCCTGCGGCAGTACGAGCGTCAGGAGACCGAGTTCCTCACCAAGGGCGGGTACGCGGCCGAGGCCGAGGCGTCCACCATCGCCGCCGCCCTCGGGCTGCCCGACCGGGTGCTCGGCCAGCCGCTGCACACCCTCTCCGGCGGTCAGCGCCGCCGCATCGAGCTCGCCCGCATCCTCTTCTCGGACGCCGACACCCTGCTCCTCGACGAGCCGACGAACCACCTCGACGCCGACTCGATCGTCTGGCTGCGCGACTACCTCAAGACGTACCGCGGCGGCTTCATCGTCATCTCCCACGACGTGGACCTCGTCGAGACCGTGGTGAACAAGGTGTTCTACCTGGACGCCAACCGCTCCACGATCGACGTCTACAACATGGGCTGGAAGCTCTACCAGCAGCAGCGCGAGGCCGACGAGAAGCGTCGCAAGCGCGAGCGCCAGAACGCCGAGAAGAAGGCCGCCGCGCTCAACTCGCAGGCTGACAAGATGCGCGCCAAGGCCACCAAGACCGTCGCCGCGCAGAACATGGCCAAGCGCGCCGAGCGCCTGCTGTCCGGCCTGGAGGCCGTCCGGGTCTCCGACAAGGTCGCCAAGCTGCGCTTCCCGGAGCCCGCGCCCTGCGGCAAGACCCCGCTCACGGCGGAGGGCCTGTCCAAGTCGTACGGCTCACTCGAGATCTTCACCGATGTGAACCTGGCCATCGACAAGGGCTCCCGCGTCGTCATCCTGGGCCTCAACGGCGCCGGCAAGACGACGCTGCTCCGGCTGCTCGGCGGCGTCGAGCAGCCCGACACCGGCCAGGTCACCCCGGGCCACGGCCTCAAGCTCGGCTATTACGCCCAGGAGCACGAGACCCTCGACCCGGAGCGCACGGTCCTGGAAAACATGCGCTCCTCCGCGCCCGACCTCGACCTCGTCGAGGTGCGCAAGGTGCTCGGCTCCTTCCTCTTCTCCGGCGACGACGTCGACAAGCCGGCCGGCGTGCTCTCCGGCGGCGAGAAGACCCGGCTCGCGCTCGCGACCCTGGTCGTCTCCTCGGCGAACGTGCTGCTCCTCGACGAGCCCACCAACAACCTGGACCCGGCCAGCCGCGAGGAGATCCTGGGCGCGCTGCGCACGTACAAGGGCGCGGTCGTGCTGGTCACCCACGACGAGGGCGCGGTCGAGGCGCTCGACCCGGAGCGGATCATCCTGCTGCCCGACGGCGTCGAGGACCTGTGGGGTGCGGACTACGCGGACCTGGTCGCCCTGGCCTGACCCGCCGAACCCGGGTGGGGATCATGTCGAGCTGGATCATTCGGCTCATGGGTGATCCTTCATCTGAGTGAGTGCGTCTCATACCCCCTGCGCGGGCCCTGCGGAATCCTTCCGCCAGGGCCCGCGCGGCGTTTTTCCGCAGGGCGCGCCGCTGACCTGGTACTTCCCCGCCGGGACGGCTTCCGGGCGGCCGGCGAGCCCTCCGGAACGATCAATTCCGGTCGTGACGGTGTGTGTCGCTCGGCGCAAGCGAATGGCACGGACCTTGTCGAATGGGTGGCCAGGACGCACGGGAGGGGTGATCATGAGAAGTCCAGAGCGCACTTCCCATGAGGAGGCACGGGTGGCCGAGACTCTGAAGAAGGGCAGCCGGGTGACCGGCGCCGCGCGCGACAAGCTCGCGGCAGACCTGAAGAAGAAGTACGACTCCGGTGCGAGCATCCGGGCGCTGGCCGAGGAAACCGGCCGCTCCTACGGATTCGTCCACCGGATGCTCAGCGAGTCCGGAGTCACGCTGCGTGGACGCGGCGGAGCGACACGGGGCAAGAAGGCGGCCTCGGCCTGACATCGGGGCGGCTCGATCGGTCCACCGGGTCTCTCGGTGGCCACCCGGTCGACCGTGCGGTCGACCGGGTGGTTACTGTGCAGTCACTTAGCATCGGATGCAGTGACGGATGCAGTGCTGCACCGTAACCGGGAGGCGCCCCATGACCACGCTCGACGACTCCGAGCACACTGAGCTCGTTTTCGACAAGGACGGTGTACGGCTCACCGTCGAGGACGCCGTTGCCACGGTGACCCTGACCAACCCGGCAAAGCGCAACGCCCAGTCTCCCGCTCTGTGGCGGGCGTTGACGGAAGCCGGGCGGTCACTGCCGGGCAGCGTACGGATCGTGGTCCTGCGCGGTGAGGGCAAGTCCTTCTCCGCCGGCCTCGACCGGCAGGCGTTCACGCCCGAGGGCTTCGACGGAGAGCCGTCCTTCATCGACCTGGCGCGCGGCGGCGACGAGGACCTCGACGCGACCATCGCCGAGTACCAGGAGGCGTTCACCTGGTGGCGCCGCAGCGACATCGTGTCGATCGCGGCCGTCCAGGGCCACGCCATCGGGGCCGGCTTCCAGCTGGCCCTGGCGTGTGACCTGCGGGTCGTCGCCGACGACGTGCAGTTCGCCATGCGCGAGACCAGCCTGGGCCTCGTCCCGGACCTGACCGGGACGCACCCGCTCGTCTCGCTGGTCGGCTACGCCCGCGCGCTGGAGATCTGCGCGACCGGACGCTTCGTCCACGCCGAGGAGGCCGAGCGCGTCGGCCTCGCCAACATCGCCGTACCGGCCGCCGAACTCGACGCCGCCGTACGGGACTTGAGCGCCGCCCTGCTGGCCGCGCCGCGCTCCGCGACGATCGAGACCAAGGCGCTGCTCCAGGGCGTCTCCGGGCGCTCGTACGAGGAGCAGCGCGTCGCCGAACGCGCGGCGCAGGCGCGCCGCCTGCGCGACCTGGCGGGCCTGGGCGACTGACGGGGCGCGCCCCGGCGCGGCCGAGCTCGGACGCCGTAGGTCGTGCCGTGGCGTCGTCGCCCGGCTCGGCTTGCCTGGGCGCGGGCGTCGTCCCGTGACCTCGTCGCGCGGCTCGGCTTACCTGGGCTTGGGCGTCGTGCCGTGACGTCGTCGCGCGGCGCAGCTCACCCGGCGGCCTCGCTTCATCTCAGCTCCGACACCACCACCGTGACCGTCGTCGCCCCGGGGGCGGCGGCGGTCACGGCCGTACGGGCCGCCCGCGCCGCGTCCAGGGCGCGGTGGCCCGCCGTCACCGCCACCTCGATGCGCAGCCGGCCGTCCGGGCCGCGCTGGAGCGCCGGGCCGAAGGCGTCCGTGAGCGCGGCCACGCCGGGCGCCGCGAGGGCGGCGAGCGCCGCCGGGTCGTCGGGCGTCGGGGGCGAGGTTCGCCCGGACGGCGGAGAGGCGGCCGTCCGCTCGGGAGGCGTGTCGAGCAGCTCCGTCACCCGCAGGTCCACCTCGGTCACGGTGAGGCCGAGCACCCGCTCCGCCACGTCGAGGAGCGCGACCCTCAGCCGCGCCGCGAGCTGCGGCAGCGGGCGGCTCGCCGTCGCCGCGAAGTCCAGGGCGACGCGCAGGTCCCCGGGCGGCAGCCCGCCCGGCGGTACCGGGAAGGGCGAATCCACGGCCTCGCCCACGAGCCGGAAGCGCGGGCGTTCGGGCACCACGCCCCGTACCGCCCAGGCCGCCTCAGTCAGCTCCGCCCGCACCGCCCGCTCCGCGATCCACGCACCGTCCGTCGCGTCGCCGAGCGGCAGCAGCCGGTCCGTTACGCGCCACATCTCAGCCGTCGTCATTGCTCCAGCCTGCCGCATCCCCGGCGCGAGACCGGGCAAGCGCCCGTAGTGTGAGCAAAAGAGGGTAAATGGTGACGGAAGGGACAGGCGGCTATGACTGAGAGCACGCGCACCGACCAGAAGACCCAGACCCCGGTGATCAAGCGCGGCGGCGGCGACCCCGCCACCCGCGGGCGCACCACGATCGCCGACGGTGTCGTCGAGAAGATCGCCGGACTCGCCGCGCGGGACGTCGTCGGCGTCTACGCGATGGGCAGCGGCCTCTCCCGCACCCTCGGCGCCATGCGGGACCGCGTTCCGGGAGGCGGCAAGGCGACGTCCGTCACCCGCGGGGTGAAGGCCGAGGTCGGCGAGGTACAGACCGCGCTCGACCTGGAGATCGTCGTCGACTACGGGGTCTCCATCGCCGACGTCGCCGGCGCCGTCCGGGAGAACGTCATCGCCGCCGTCGAGCGGATGACCAGCCTGGAGGTCGTCGAGGTCAACATCGCGGTCAGCGACGTCAAGGTGCCGGAGGAAGAGGAAGAGGAGCCGGAGACGCGGCTCCAGTAGCCGTACGGACGGACGGGTCCGCGTCAGCGGACATCGCGAGCTGAAAGGCAGGGCTCAGCATGAGCATGGCGGTGGTCGGCCTGGTGGCCGGCATGGCGCTCGGGTTCGCCGGGTACTTCGGCGGCTTCGGCGCGTTCCTCCTGGTCGCGGCGCTGGGCGCGGTCGGCTTCGTGGTCGGCCGGTTCGCCGACGGGGACCTGGAACCCGGCGACTTCTTCCGGGGCCGCGAGCGCGGCGAACGGCGGCGGTGAGCCCGGGTGCCGGTACTGGTCAACGAGCCCGTCGGGGCGGCCGCCCGGGGCGCCACCACGATCGCCGACCGGGTCGTCGCGAAGATCGCCGCCCGGGCGGCCCGCGAGGCGATCGACGCCGTTCCCAGGGACGGCTCGCCCCCGCACGCCTCGGTGGTCGTCCACCGTGACATCGCCCATGTCTCGGTGAGCCTCGAACTCGACTACCCCACCGACATCAGCCGCCAGTGCGGCGCCGTCCGCGGCCGCGTCCGCCACCGCGTGGAGACCCTGGCCGGCATCGCGGTCCACGAGGTCGACGTCCACGTCGAGCGCCTCCACTCCGCGCACACCGCGCGCGTCCACAAGCGGGAGCGGCTGAAATGACCGAGGCACACGAACCGGCCGCCGAGCGGGGCCCCGGGCCCGGCTCGGGCGCCGCCCGAGAACCGGGCACAGGCAGCGGACCGGAGCCGGGCGCCCCGCCCGGGACAGGCCGCGCGCCGGCACCCGGTCCCGAACCCGGTGGCGCAAGCGGGCCGGGCGCCGGCGGCACCCGGCCCGGCTCAGGCCCCGACCCTGGCCCTGGCGCCGACCGGTCGCCCGAGTCCGGCGCGCCGTCCGGGCCCGGCGGCGGGCCTGGGCCCGGTCGCGCGGACGCCGGCCCGCCGTGGACCGACGCCGGTGGCGCTCCGCCCGTATCAGAGTCCGGCTCCGGGGTCGGCCGGTCGCCCGAGGCCGGTCCCCCGGACGGGGCCGACGCCGAAGGCGTGCCCGTCCTGGCCGACGTGCCGGGGCCGCCCGTGCGCCGGTTCTGGTCCGTGCGCCGGATTCCCGCCGCCGTGCTCGCCGCCGTTCTGCTCGGTGGCGCCGGGCTGTTGCTGTACGACGTCGCCGCCGTCCGGGCCGATCACACGGCCATGGCCTGGCGCAGTTCCCTCGCGAACGACCTCGCGAGCCGCCCGATGGACGACGACTGGGTGCTCGCGGGCGCGGCCGTCGCCGTCGTGCTCGGCCTCTGGCTGCTGCTGCTCGCGCTCACCCCGGGGCTGCGCGCCGTGCTTCCCATGCGCCGCCGGCATCCCGACGTGCGCGCCGGGCTCGACCGGGAGGCCGCCGCGCTCGCGCTGCGCGACCGCGCGATGGAGGTGTCCGGCGTGCAGTCCGTGCGGGTCAAGGCCGGCCGCACCAAGGTGGCCGTACGGGCCGTGGCGCACTTCCGTGAGGTCGACGAGGTACGCACCGACCTGGCGGCCGTGCTCGCGACCGGCGTCGACGAACTCGCCCTCGCCCATCCGCCGGCCGTGACGCTACGGGTGGCCCGGCCGCCCAGAAAGGGGTGACGCCGTGACCCGGGTGCTGCGACGCGTCAACCGGATCGTGCTCGCTCTCGCCGGACTGATCCTGGTCGTGGGCGGCGGGGCCGCGCTCGTGGCCGGATTCGGCGTGTCCCTGCCGTCCTGGTGGCCCTGGTCGGGCCCTCATGATGTGGTGCTCAGCCGCGCCGAACGACAGCACTGGCGGGCCGAGGGCTGGTGGTGGCCGGTGGTCATCGCCGTGCTGGGGCTCGTCGTGCTGCTCTCCCTGTGGTGGCTGATCGCCCAGTTCCGGCGGGCCCGGCTCCGCGAGGTCGTCGTCGACACGGGCGACGGCGAGGGGGCCGTGGTGCACGGCCGGACCCTGCAGGACGTCCTGGAGGCGGACGCGGCGGCCCAGGAGGGCGTCGCCCGGGCCCGGGTCGCGCTCACCGGTCGGCGCACCGCGCCGCGTACCCGGGTCGCCCTGCTCCTGGAGCCGTACGCCTCCCCGGCCGCGGCGCTGACCGCACTCGCCGACACGGCGCTCGGCAACGCCCGTACGTCCACGGGCCTGCCCGCCCTGCCGACCGAGGCCCGGCTGCGGGCGGTCAAGCACCGGGCCCGCCGCGTGGCGTAGAAGCCCGCCCCGGCGCCCCGGCGGCCAGGCGCCCCAGCGGCCCCGCGGTGCGGCGGCCGGAGACCCGGCGGCGCGGGGCCCTGCGGCCCTGCGGCGCTGCGGCCCTGC